>JACQFG010000348.1 GCA_016200155.1 Planctomycetota bacterium
ACGCTGGTCATCGATGCCGGCGTCACGGGGCCGCCGACGTTCACACCGGACGTGCCGCGCGAGCAGGTATTCGCTGCTGCCGGGACCACGCTGGCTGCCGTCGTCAGGGCCAACGATCGCGGCAAGGCGGTCGAACTCGCGGCCCTCGGGGCGGCCAAGCTCGTCGTCGATCTGGATCGTCAGGGCAAGGTTGATGGCATCCTCGGCCTCGGCGGGTCCGCGGGCACAACCATCGGCACTGCGGCCATGCGCGCCCTCCCCTTCGGGGTTCCCAAGCTCATGGTCAGCACGTTGGCGAGTGGGCAGGTCAAGTCGTTCGTCGGCGTGCGCGACATCATGATGATGTACTCCGTCGTCGATATCAGCGGCATCAATCGCATCAGCCGCACGGTGCTGACGAACGCGGCCAGCGCGATGGCGGGGATGGTTTCCTCGTTTAGCGGCCGCGCGGCCGATCGGACCGCGCGGGCGCTAAACGGGGACTCGAACGACAAGCCGCTCATCGCCGCCACGATGTTCGGCGTCACCACGCCGTGCGTCGAGGCCGCCCGCAAGCAGATCGAAACGGCAGGCTACGAGGTGCTCGTCTTCCACGCGACCGGCACCGGCGGCATGACCATGGAGTCGTTCATCGCCGACGGCATCATCCAGGGCGTGCTCGACATTACGACCACCGAGCTGGCCGATGAGCTGGTCGGCGGCATCCTCAGCGCCGGCAAGGACCGCCTTACCGCGGCGGCGATGCGCGCAGTCCCGCAAGTGATCTCCGTCGGCGCTCTCGACATGGTCAACTTCGGGCCGCGCGACACAGTGCCCGAGATATTCAAGGATCGCCGATTCTATCAGCACAACGCCAACGTCACGCTGATGCGCACCACGCCCGCAGAGAACGACAAGCTCGGCAAGGAGATCGCGGAGAAGGCGAGTGCCGCCCAGGGGCCGACGGCGATCCTGCTGCCGCTCAAGGGGGTGTCGGCAATCGATCGCGAGGGGCAGCCGTTCTGCTGGCCGGAGGCGGATCGGGCGTTGTTCCAGAGCATTCGCAACTGGGTCGGCCCGCAGGTGAAATTGATCGAACTCGATTTGCACATCAACGACGCGGAATTTGCGCGCACGGCGGCGGCGACGTTGCTGGCGATGATGAAAGCGCCGCTTGCGGCTTAGCGCTCGCGTGGCGCGGTGCGAGCGCTAAGCCGCAAGCGGCGGGAATGTCACTTCGGCGGATTGATGCTCCAGCTGCCGTCGGCATTCTGTTGCAGCGATGTCGTAGTTCCTTGCACTTTCTTCTGGTCGGCCGGTGTGCCGCTGGTCTGGTTGTTGATGATCTCGCCGACCTTTTGCTGGGCCTTTTTCTCGTCGTCGAGGATTTTCTGCTTGTCGACGTCGGCCTTGATATTGATGTGGCCGTCCGCGCCGGGTTCGGTGCTGAGCTTGTACCAGCCGAGATACCACCCGCCGGCGGCGACGAGGACGACGACGGCGCCGATGAGAGCCAGGATATTGCGCATGTTTTGTGCCTCCTTGCAAAGGGATTCCGTTCGCCCGTCGGTGTACCATGCTGCGAGAAATGGGTCCAGCCCACTTGGCCGCTTGCTACGTAGCAAAGCCTGCTGCGCCGCAAGCGGCCAAATGGGCTTGACAAGCGCCCATGCTTTTCGCGATGCTGATAGTATTGAGTGTTCGCGCTCGCACAAGGAGGGTGCGGGCTGCACTCCCGATTCAGCGGGCAGGTTGGATTGATTGCTCGGGTCCGGTATAATGTTGTGGTGGTCGGACCCGGCGCCGCGCTGACCGATTCGGTGTTTGCCGTGTGCTTACACGATTGACATACTCACGCTGCCATATTCAAACCCAAGCACGCTCACGGCCCGCCGATCACGCCGCACGATCGATCCCAGCGATTTGCACCCGGAACAGTCACACTTTACCTCATTCGTTCTTTGTCATCACAACCAGGCACTATGCCGACTACCGATGCCCCCAAGGCGTCGCACAGGGGAGGTTTGTACCATGCCCAATACCGGACAAGACATTCTGACGATCATTCGCGAGCAGATCGATCTCAGCGACTACCGCAAGGTTCACTGGGAAGGCTCATTCCAGGAGTACCTGGAGATCGTGCGCGACAACCCGGAGGTCACGCGCACGGCCTACCAGCGGCTCTACGACATGATCCTCTCGCACGGCATCGAGGAACGGCACGAGAACAAGGAGAAGCTCTCGCGCTACAAGTTTTTCACCGAGTTCGGCGACAAGCACGACGATGCTGTCTACGGGCTCGACCGCATCCTCAACCAGCTCGTGAATGCCTTCAAGTCGGCGGCCCACGAGTACGGCACCGAACGCCGGGTGCTGCTCCTGCACGGGCCCGTCGGCTCGTCCAAGAGCACGATCGCGCGCCTACTCAAGCGCGGGCTCGAGGAATACTCGCGCACCGACGAGGGCATGCTCTTCTCCTTCACATGGAAAGGCCCGGAGGACACCTGGCTGAAGGACCCCATGCACGGCGATCCGCTCCAGCTCATCCCGCCCGACATGCGCGATCCGGTCATCGCCCGCTTGTTGGAGTCCTGCACCAAGAAGCCGCGCTACACCTTCCAGATCAAGGGGGAGTTGTCGCCGTATAGCCGATTCATGTTCAACGATCGGCTCAAGAAGTACAACGGCGACATCAGCCAGATGCTCGCCAACGAGGTGAAGGTCTATCGCCTGACGCTGTCCGAGCAAGATCGCATCGGCATCGGCACGTTCCAGCCCAAGGACGAAAAGAACCAGGACTCCACCGAACTCACCGGCGACATCAACTACCGCAAGATCGCCGAGTTCGGCTCCGAAAGCGATCCGCGCGCCTTCAACTTCGACGGCGAACTGAACATCGCCAACCGCGGCCTCGTCGAATTCATCGAAGTCCTCAAGCTCGACGTCGCCTTCTTGTATGACCTGCTCGGCGCCTCGCAGGAGCACAAGATCAAGCCGAAGAAGTTCGCACAGACCGATATCGATGAGGTGATCCTGGCTCACACCAATGAGCCGGAATATCGCCGATTGCAGAACAACGAGTTCATGGAAGCCCTGCGCGACCGCACCGTCAAGATCGACGTGCCGTACGTCACCCGGCTCAGCGACGAGATCCGGATCTACGAGAAATCGTTCAACCAGGTGAAGGTGCGAGGCAAACACATCGCCCCGCACACCATCGAAGTCGCCGCGATGTGGGCGATCCTCACGCGCCTGGAGCAGCCCAAGCACGCTAACCTGACGCTGCTGCAAAAGATGAAGCTCTACAACGGCAAGTCGCTGCCCGGCTTCACCGAGGACAACATCATCGGCCTGAAGAGCGAGGCCCCCAACGAAGGCATGCACGGCATCAGCCCGCGCTACATTCAGGACAAGATTTCCAACGCCCTCGTCGCCCATCCCGAAGAGGACAACATCAACCCGTTCATGGTGATGCACGAACTCGAAACGGGCCTGCGCCATCACTCGCTGATCACGAACCAGGACACGCTGCAGCATTTCAAGGAGCTGCTGCAGGTCGTTCGCCAGGAATACGAGGACATCGTGAAAAACGAAGTCCAGCGCGCCATCGCCGCCGACGAGGATGCTCTCCAGCGCCTGTGCGGCAACTACATCGACAACGTCAAGGCTTACACCCAGCGCGAAAAGGTCCGCAACCGCTTCACCGGCGGCTACGATGAACCCGACGAACGCCTCATGCGCTCCATCGAGGAAAAGATCGACATCCCCGAGGGCCGCAAGGACGACTTCCGCCGCGAGATCATGAACTACATCGGCGCGTTGGCGATCGACGGCAAGCGCTTCGATTACAAGACCAACGAGCGCCTGATGAAGGCCCTTGAGCTAAAATTGTTCGAGGACCAAAAGGACACGATCAAGCTGACGAGCCTGGTATCGAACGTCGTCGACAAGGCGACGCAGGAGAAGATCGACGTCGTCAAGCAGCGCCTCATCAAGAACTTCGGCTACAACGAGACCAGCGCCACCGACGTCCTCA
>JACQFG010000349.1 GCA_016200155.1 Planctomycetota bacterium
CCCCTTCTCCCCTTCTCCCCTTCTCCCCTTCTCCCCTTCTCCCCTTCTCCCTTTCTCACTCAACGAACTCCACCTGCACCGGCGCAGGGATGATCCCGGCACGATGTGCTTCATCCAACAACTTTGCGACTGCCGCCCGGCCGCGCGGGCCGTAGTCGAGCGTCCAGTCGTTGACGTACATGCCGACGAAACGGTCCGCCAGGTCGCGATCCATGTCGCGCGCGTACTTTAGGGCATAGGTCAACGCGTCTTGGCGATGGGTCAGGCTGTAGCGAATGCTCTCCTTGATCAATCGGCTGATCGTGTGCATGGTCTCGGGGCCCAGATCGCGCCGCACGACGTTGCCGCCGAGGGGCAACGGCAGGCCCGCCTTCTCTTGCCACCAGACACCGAGATCGACGATCAGGTGCAGGCCCTGGTTCTGGAACGTGAGCTGGCCTTCGTGAATGATCAGTCCCGCGTCGTATTTGCCGGACGCCACGGCCGGAATGATCGCGTCGAACGGCATCACCTCATACTCGAATCCCTTTGGCAACAAGAGACGCAGCGTCAGAAACGCCGTGGTCATCGTGCCGGGGACGGCGATCTTCACTTTCGTCAGGTCGCCGACCGACATCGGCTTGCGGGCGATCACCATTGGGCCATACTTGTCGCCCATGCTGCAGCCGCTCGGCAACAACGCATACTTGTCCAGCAGGAACGCATAGGCGTGGATGCTGACGGCGCTGACTTCGAGTTCGCCCTTCAAAGCGCGGCGATTGAGCGTTTCGATGTCCTGCAGCTCATGGCGAAACGTCAAATCGCCGGTGTCGATCTTGTCGTGGGCGAGGGCGTAAAACATGAAGGCGTCGTCGGGATCGGGGCTATGGCCGACGGTGATCAGTCGCTTGGTCATGGCATGCCTCGGGAGGAAAGTCGTTATTGTAGGAACCGCGACGAATCGGAGTTGATAACATCCTGGCCCTCGTTTAGCGCCCGCGCGGTCCTGGGGGCCGCGCGGGCGCTAAACGGGGCGAGGTCACAACGGCGCCGGCCTGTCGCGGCGGCAGAACGTGATCCACGCCGTCAGGTAGCCGCCGAACCCGTACAGCGCCAGCACCACCAGATGAAACCACACGGCGCCACTGGCGTACCACCTGTCTGCCTTGATCAGGTTTTGCGGCTGATAGTGATAGTGCAGCGTGAACGGCCGCAGCCAGTCGAGCGCCTCGGGCCAAATTTGGCCGAAGACGTTGACGAGGAACATGCCCAGAAACAGCGTCACCGCCCAGCCCCAGACGCGGGCGCGCGATCGGCCCAGCGCGGAGATCGCCATCGTCACGCCGCTGACCGACAGCAGCAGCATCGACACGCACAACAGCGCCGGCACGAACCGCCAGGGATCGACATGCTGATTGCCTTCCGCCGCTTGCAGGCCCATCCACCAGGTGCCGCAATACGTCCCGAACCACATCACCGCACAGATCGTCGGAAAGACGATCGCATCGACGAGAAGATGGGCGAGCACGACCTGCGTGCGGCGAATCGGCTGGGCCAGCAGCAGCTCCATGGTGCCGCGGTCGATCTCGCCGGCAATCGCGTTGGCGGCCCGGCCGATCGCCCAGATGCACAGGATCGACAGCACCAGCGGATGCACGTAGGAGACCGACATGAGGTCGCCGGCCTTGTCGATGGCGATGTTCTCGCCGCCGATGATCGCCTGCACCATCTGCCCGAGCATCTCGGGCGACTGGCCGGGCTCGCCCTGATTGAACAGGATTCGCATGACCGCTTGCCGGGTGACGCCGAACTGTCCCAGAGCCGCGAAGATTTGCGTCGTCACGCGCATGGTGATGCGCGCCCAGAGAATCTGGAAGAGAAACAGCAGCACCGCGACGACGACCCAGGCAATGCGGATGTCGCGCAGCAGCTTTCGCGTCAGGGCCCAGGTCATGGAGTCGTTCCGTTCATGCGATGATAGTGCTGATAGATGTTCGCCAGCCCCATCGGCTCGATATTCAATTCCGCAATCGGCAATTCCGCCAGCCAGCGCAAGAGTTCCGGTAGCGGTCCCGTGTGCTCGAACTGCATATTCAGGCCGTTCACTTGCAACGCCTTGACGAACGCCGGCGCCGCCAAGCCGTCGATCGCTCGACTCAATTGCACATCGACGCGCCGCACCGAGCGCAGCGCGCGCATGTCCTGCCAGTGGACGAGCCGGCCGCACTGCAGGATCGCCACGCGGTCGCAGACGTGCTCGACCTCCGTCAGCACGTGCGAGGAGAACAGCACGGCCTGGCCGCGCTGGGCCGACGCGCGGAGCTGATCGAGCAACTGATCGCGCATGCTCGGATCGAGCGTGTTGGTCGGCTCGTCAAGAATCACCAGCGGCGTTTGCGGCAGCAGCACCTGCATCAGCGCGATCTTGCGCTTCATGCCCGACGACATCTGCGCTAACGGCCGATCGATGTCGATATCGAACGTGCGCGCCAGCTGGGGCATGCGTTCGTCGAGCGCGTACTGCCGCAGTCGGGAGAGAAATTCGATGAGCTGCCGGCCGGTCATGTTTTCGTAGAGCCGAAGCTCGCCCGGCAGATAGCTGACGTGGGTGCGGGCGTTGACGCTGTCGTCCCAGCAATCGTGGCCGTTGATGGACGCCCGACCCGCACTCGGACGTAGAAAACCGAGCATCAGGCGCAGCGCCGTGGATTTGCCCGAGCCGTTGGGCCCGAGGATGCCGACGATTTCGCCGGGCACGATTTCGAGATCGAGCCGATCGAGGGCCGTGATCGGGCCGTAGTGTTTCGTGAGTTGTTCGGTCCGCAGCAGCATGAAATCATCACTCGTGGGCTTGATATAGTTATATGATGGAGGTTCGAATGGCCGTGCGATTTCATGTGCTCGCCAGCGGCAGCAACGGCAATGCTTGCGTTCTCGACGTCGATGGCTTCGGCATCCTCGTCGATTTCGGCCTGTCGCCGCGCATGCTCGCCCCGCGCATGAAGCAGTGCGGCGTCTCCTGGGACCGCATCCACGTCGTCCTCTTGACCCACGAACACACCGATCACTGGCAGCAAACGACGCTCGCCCATCTCGCCAAGCAGCGGCTGCCGATCCATTGCCACACGGAACACGTCAAGGCGTTCGATGCCTCGCCCCGCGCTTTTGCGGCGCTCGACTCCGCCCGGCTGTTTCGCCATTACGAACCGGGCCAACGCATTGCTCTCAACGCCGACTGCACCTGCACACCGATCGAACTCTCGCACGACTGCAGCGTGACCTGTGGCTTTCGCTTCGACGGGCCCGGCTGGTCGATCGCTTATGCCGCGGACCTCGGCTGCTGGACGAAGGCGCTGGCCCGGCAATTCGCCGACGTCGATCTGCTCGCGCTCGAGTTCAACCACGACGTCGCCATGCAGCTTGCGAGCGGCCGTCACCCGCGGCTGATCCGCCGCGTGCTCGGCGATGCGGGGCACCTCTCGAACGATCAGGCCGCAAAGATGGTCGCGGAGATCTTGAAGATATCGACACCGGGCCGACTGCAGCATCTCGTGCAACTCCACCTGAGCCGCGATTGCAACCGGCCCGAACTGGCGGCGGCAGCGGCGCGGCGGACGCTTGAAAGATTGAGCGTCGATTTCTCTGTTCACACGACCGATCAACAGCGCGCCGGCCCGTCGATCACGCTTGGCGACGCAACCGTGACAAGTCGCGAACTGTTCGCGCAGGCGTTGCTGCCGTTCGGCGAATAGGTATTTCGTAGCCACAAGCTGCCAGCTTGTGAGCTGGGTCGACAAAGCTGACAAGCTGGCAGCTTGTCGCTACGAAATTCGAAAACCAACCATTCCAATCTCAAGTTAGCGACCCCTCACCGTCGAAGGTAAGATTACCCGCCCTTTGCTCGACGAACACCAGGAGCACCGATGACGTCGTCGCTGATCGCGATGCTGTTTCTGTTTTCGCCGCCGACCGACCTTGGCGAACGGCCCGCGTATCTTTTCAAGATGCATCCGGGCCCCGATGACAAGGTCCGCTACGTCGGCCAGCGCTACCACGCCCAGCCGGGCGATCTCATTCTCTTCGACGATCACAATCCGCTCACCGCCAGGATCTATCAATGCTGCGGCACCGGCAATCCGCTCCACGCGGGCATCGTCTTTCAGCGCAAGGACGGCTCGGCCGCGGTCCTCGAAGCCGGCACCAACGCCGTCATGAAGGTCTTCGTTTTCGATCTGGACGAGCGCCTGCACGACTTCAATGGCACGATCCTGATTCGCCGACTGCAGAAGCCGTTGGGTGAAGAACAAGCGACGCAACTGCGCGATTTCGCGCTCGCCCAGGAAGGCAAGCCGTACGCCCTGGGCCGGGCGATCCTGCACGCTTCGCCCCTTCGGCCGCGCAATCCGACCTGGACGCAGCCGTTTGGCCGGACGGTGCTCGACCGCGATCGCTGGATCTGCTCGGAGCTGGTGGTAGCGGCGGCGACGACGGCGGGCGTCCTCGATCCGAACGAGCATCCCGCGAACATGATGCTGCCGCGCGATTTGTGTTATGACGAGCGTTACGATTTGAGCAAGTCGTACCAGCCGCCGGCGCTGTGGTATCCGCGCGCGGAACTGGAGTACGTTGACGGAGCGGTGCGCGTCGGCGTGATGAAGTGATGATCTGAGCCCGAAGCGCAAGCGAGGGCGGATCGCATCCGCCCTCGCTGACGCTTCGGGCTCAGACATTTCTCAACAATCAAAATACAACATGAACTCGTGCGGATGCGGACGCAGGCGGATGGCGTCGACTTCCTTCTTGCGCTTGTAGTCGAGCCAAACGTCGACCACGTCCTGGGTGAACACCTCGCCCTGCAGCAGGAACTCGTGGCCCTTCTCGAGGTTGTTGAGCGCCTCGTCCAGCGAACCCGGCGCCTTCGGCACCTTCGCCAGCTCTTCCGGCTCCAGGTCGTAGATGTCCTTGTCGAGCGGCTCGCCCGGCTTGATCTTGTTCTTGATGCCGTCGAGCATCGCCATCAGCATGGCAGCGAAGGTGAAGTACGGGTTGCTCGAACAGTCGG
>JACQFG010000360.1 GCA_016200155.1 Planctomycetota bacterium
GACGTGCGGCTCACCGACGGTGGCAGTTGTCATGGGCGGTAGAATACCGCCGATGGCCGCGGCTTGTCAATGAAAAAGCCCGGCGCTAATCTTCGACTTCCTGGAAATGGGCGTTCCTGTCGGAATCCTTCGGGAGCACGGGCAGCCGGCATTTTCGGGCGTCGAATTCGCGGCTCCAGATCATCTGGACGCGGTAGTCGCGCTCGGCGATGCGGTTGTAGAAGAACAGGGGCTGGTCCATGAAGAAAGTGTAGCCGGTCGTCCAGACCCGGTGCCAGTCCGGCCCGAGCGGGATGGTGTCGCCTTGCAGCTTGTCGGCGATGCCGGCGTAGTATTCGAAGTAGCCGGCGACGCTCTCCATGTCGCCGAGCGATTCGCGCATCGGCTTGCCGCAACCTTACGAAACCATTTGAATGACGACCTACCGCACCATCATCGGCCTGGAAGTCCATGTGCAGCTTCTGACGAAGACGAAGCTGTTCTGCGGCTGCTCCACGCAGTTCGGGTTGCCGGCCAACTCGGCGACGTGTCCGGTCTGCTGCGGGTTGCCCGGGACGCTGCCGGTGATGAATCGGACCGCGTTTCAGCTTGCTCTCAAGGCGGCCGTCGCGCTCAACTGCACGATCGCGAGCTTCACCAAGTGGGACCGCAAGAATTATTACTATCCCGATTTGCCGAAGAACTATCAGATCAGCCAGTACGATTTGCCGTTCAGTTCCGAGGGTTTTCTGGAGATCGAGCCAGCCAACAAGCGGATCGGCATCATCCGCGCGCATCTCGAAGAAGACGCCGGCAAGATGTTGCACGATGAACACGCGGGCAAATCCGACTCGCTCGTCGATCTCAACCGCACCGGCACGCCGCTCCTGGAAATCGTCAGCAAGCCCGACATCGAAACGCCCGAGGAAGCCAAAGCGTATCTCGAAGAGATGCGGCTGCTGCTGCGCGAGATCGGCGTCTCCGATTGCGAGATGCAGGAAGGCAGTCTGCGCTGCGATGCGAACATCAACCTCCACGTGCCGTTGAGTGGCGTGCGATTCCAATCCTGCGATGGCGCCGACGCACGATCGGAATCGTACGCCACGAATTCATTCGTCGCGACGCCGATCATCGAGATCAAGAACCTCAATAGTTTTCGCGGCGTCGAGCGGTCGCTGAAGTATGAAGCTGAGCGGCAAATTAACGAGCTGCAGCGCAACCTGGATGCCGGCACGTGGCACATCGACGCCGGCAAGGCCATCTCCTTCCGCGATTACAAGGTGCTGCCGGTCTTGCCGCCACGTTGTCGTCAGCAAGGCGACCGCTGGCTGGGATGAACGCACGGGCCGCACCGAGATCCAGCGCCGCAAGGAAGAGGCGTCGGACTATCGCTACTTCCCGGAGCCGGACTTGGTGCCGGTGACGGTCGATGCGGCAACGCTCGAAAGAGTCCGTGCCGATCTGGGCGAGCTGCCGGCGGCGCAGAAAGCGCGGCTGCAATCGCAGTATGGTCTACCTGCGTACGATGCCGGCGTCCTGTCGCGGCAGGGCCGAGCGTTCGTCGCCTATTTCGAAGCCGTCGTCAAGCAGTGCGGCGACGCCAAGGAAGCGTGCAACTGGACGATCAACGACTTGCTGTCGACGCTCAACGAACGCAAGCTCGACATTCAGTCCAGCCCGCTGTCGCCGCAAAGCCTGGGCGAGCTGATCAGCGAGATCAAGGCGACCGGGCTGAACAAGCAGCGGGCCCGCGAAGTCTATGCCCAGATGGTGACCGGGATGTCCGCGAAGCAAGGGATCGACAAGCTCGGCTTCAAGGTGGTCGCCGACGAATCGCAGTTGCTGGACCTGGTGCGCAAGGCGATCGCGGCCAATCCGAAGGCGGTCGCCGACTTCAAGAAAGGCAAGGTCAAAGCCGCCGACGCGATCAAGGGCTTCGTGATGCGCGAGACGAAAGGCATGGCGAAAACGGAGATGGTGCAGCGCATCGTGATGGAGGAGCTGGCGAAAGGTTAACTGAGCCCGACGCGCAAGCGAGGGATGGCGCCATCCCTCGCTTGCGCGTCGGGCTCAGATACTCACATCGGTTTGTGCACATATTCGCTGGGCTTCTTGATCTTCTCGGGGTCGTTGTGCGCCCAATCGATGAAATCCTCCACGCACGGCGGACAGCAGAATTCGTAGCGATGGTCGTTGACGACCCAGGCATATTCCGCGTGGGCCTTGCTCCCTGTGATCGGGCAAAACCTGTCGCCGGGGTTCAACTCCTTGATATGCTTCAATTTTATGCCTTTGAATTTTTCGACGGCCGTTGTGCTGCCATTCGCCTTGATGTCGGCAGCGGTGTAGATGCCGCCCGGAGTCAGGAACAGACTCGCGGTCTTCTTGGGCGCCTTGTAATCGACCGTGCCCTGGTACGGCTTGTCGACGACCTTGCCGCTGATTTCGACTTTCAACTTCTCGGGCGTGGCAAAACGGTCGTCCGTCCCGGTGAACGCAATGCCCTTCTTTTTGACGGTCTCCTTTTCATCGTATTTGAGCGTCAGTTGCACGAGCGGCTTGGTGCCGACGAACGCCAGCTTCACCTCCGTGATCTTGGCAGGTTCCTCGTCGGGATGTTTCGTCGGGTCGCTGCCGAGGATGTAGACGGTCACCTGCTTGGCGGCGGCGTCGACGATGAACTCCGCGTGAAAATTCTCGTTGCCCCACTCGGCACAAGGTCCGCCGTGCGGGCCGAAATCGAGATGGCCGTCGCCGCCTGTTTTCTGGTCATCCTTTTTCTTGTCGTCCTTGGCCTGCTGGGACGGATCCGTTTTCGTGTTGCAGCCCGGCAGCGCCACGAACACGAACAAGGCCGGGATGCAGGCCAGCAAACTCAAGCGGAGCCAACGACTCATGGGGGTACTCCTTTTAATTGGAATCAAGGTACGCTTCATTTTACCAAGCAACATGCCGGCGAAACAGGGCAATGCTCGTTGTTACCCCTGTTTGACCACGCTTCCATCGGCGGCCAGTTCATCCTCGTGATCCATTCGTTTCACGAGCCGATCGGCGTCGCGGCCGCTGAAGCGCCAGAAGATGCCCGGGTGGATCAGGAACTCGCAGAACGTCGAGGTGATCAGCCCGCCGAGAATCACCGTGGCGACGGGGTAGAGGATCTCGCGTCCCGGCTCCAGTCCGCCGAGTACCAGCGGGATCAGGCCGATGCCGGCGGTCAGCGCGGTCATGAGGACGGGCGAGAGCCGTTCGAGGCTGCCGCGCAGGATCATGTGCTCGCTGAAGGATTCGCCCTCGTGCTTCATCAAGTGAAAATAGTGCGTCACCAACAGGATGCCGTTGCGTGCCGCGATGCCTGCCAGCGAGATGAAGCCGACCATGCTGGCGACGGTGAGGGTCTGGCGCGTCAGGAGCAGCGCGAGGACGCCGCCGATGAACGCCGTCGGCAGCGCGTTGAGGATTTGCAGGACGATGCGCGTCGACGGGAAGAGCATGTACAGGACGACGAACATGCCGACGACCGACACGCCGGCGAGGATGCTGATGAGCCGTGTGGCGGCGGTCTGGTTCTCGAACTGGCCGCCGTACTCGATCGAGTAGCCGGGCGGCAGCGCCACATCGCGGCGCACCACTTCCTGAATGTCGCCGACCACGCTGGCCAGATCGCGGCCCTGCGTGTTGACCTTGATCACCGAACGTCGGCGGGCATTCTCGCGGGTGATCTGATTGGCGCCGATGCCCTCGTGAAACGCTGCCAGCTCCTTGAGGGCGACGGTGCCGCGCTTGTCGGGAAGCTCCAGGCGCAAGTTGCGCAGGTTGGCGAAGTCGGTGCGGTAGCGATCTTCGAGGCGGACGATGACGTCGAAGCGGCGTTGCCCGTCGATCACCTGCGTCACCTCCTCGCCCTTGAGCGCGGTGCTGATGAAGTCGGCAACGTAGTAGCGATCGACGCCATGATAGGCGAGCTTGTCGGGGCGCAGCTTGATGTGCTTCTCGTCGATGAGGGCCTGCGATTCGAGGACGGGGGGCGCGATGCCTGGGACGTCCTTGATCTGGCGCTGGATCTTCTCGGCCGACTTGCGCAGGACGTCGAGATCGTCGCCGAAAACCTTGATCGCGATCTGGGCCTTGACGCCGGTGAGCATGTGGCCGATCAGGTGCTGCAAGGGTTGTTCATCCTCGATGTCGACGCCGGGCAGCTCCGCCTTCAATTCGTCGAGCATTTCCTTCAGGACGTCTTCGCGTTTGCGTCCCAGCTCGGGATTGATGAGGACGATGTACTCGGTGTTGTTGACGGGATCGGCGTCCTCGTGATTCTCGGGCCGGCCGGTGCGGCGGACGAATTGCAGGAGCTTGCCGCGCGGGTTGGCGGCAGACTTGCGTTCGGCGCGAAACTTGGCATCGGCGATCGCGCAAATCTCGTTCGAGGCCTGCAGCGATGCTCCCGCGGGCAGCACCAGGTTGATCTGCACGCTGCCCTCGTCGAATTGCGGCAAGAAGTTAGCGCCGATCTGCGTCAGGAGGTAGCCGCACGCGATGACGAGAACCCACGTCGTCACGAGTAGCGCCATCGGCCAGGCCATGCTGAAGCGAATCAGGTAAGTGGCGCCCCATTTCAGCAAGCGCAAGAGCGGGCTGTCCTCGTGCCGATGCACGGCGCGAGCTTGCGGGAGCAGATAGTACGACAGGACCGGCGTCACTGTGAGCGAGATCAGCAGCGACGCCAGGATCGACACGATGTACGCCATGGCCAGCGGGGCGAACAGGCGGCCTTCCATGCCCGTCAGGGCGAACAGCGGCAGGAAGACGAGGATCACCATGATCGTGCCGAAGACGATGGCGCCGCGCACCTCGACGCTCGCCTCATAGATGACCCGCATGGCCGGGTGCGGCTGGGGCAGCAGGTTGTTCTCGCGCAGCCGGCGGAAGATGTTTTCGACGTCGACGATGGCGTCATCGACGAGTTCGCCGAGGGCGACCGCGATGCCGCCCAGGGTCATCACGTTGATCGAGAGTTCCGTGCCGGTGATCCAGCCCATCAGCTTGAAGACGATGCCCGTGACGACCAGCGACAGCGGGATGGCGGTCAACGAGATGAACGTCGTGCGGAAGTTGAGCAGGAACAGGAACAGCACGATCAGCACCAGCAGGGCCCCGATCAGCAGCGCCTCGCCGACGTTGTAGACGGCCCGGTCGATGAAGCCCTTCATCTGAAAGATATCGGGGTTGACGACGATGTCGGCCGGCAGCGATTCCTCGATCTCGCGCAAGGCGCTGACTACTTCGCTGGTCAGGGCGCGCGTGTCATAGTGCGGCTGTTTCATGATGTGCAGCACGACGGCGGGGTCGCCGTTGACGCTGCATTCGCCGACCTTGATCTGGGCGCCCTCGGTGACGCGGGCTACATCTTTGACCAGCACGTTGCGCGTCGGCGCCGTTTTGACGACGATTTTCTCTATATCGCGCAGCACAAGCTGGCGCTCGGGGCCGAGGCGGCCGAATACGCGGATCGGCTTGAGCTTTTCTCCCTGGTTGGCATTCCCGCCGCTGGCGTTGATGTTGTTCTTCTTGAGGGCTTCCTCGACCTGGAGGAGCGTGGTGTCGAAGCGCGTCAGGGCCATCGGATCGACAAGAACTTGATATTGTTTCCGCCCGCCACCCATGAGCATGACCTGGGCCATGCCGGGGATCTTGCGCAGGCGCGGCCGAATGACCCAGTCGGCGGTGGTGTGCAGGTCGAGTTCCTGCTGCTGCGCGGTGGGGAAGACGACGTCGTGCGTTTTCTTGCCGATCGTGACCTTCAACCGGCGTTCGCGTTTGTTGAAGGTGAAGCCGGCGGACTGGAGCCGCGAATCGACCGCATGAAAGCGGCCTGGGAGCTTATCGTCGGGAACGAGCGTTATGCTGGAGGCATCGCTGTCCTCTGCCGGTAGCGCGTCGGCGCGCTGGCGCGGCCTGGTCATGCTCAGCGTGAGACGATCGTTGTCAAGCTTGACGAGCGTCCAGTCGGCGGGATCGGGGAGCCGCGTGCGCTGATCGTCGCGCGGGTTCCAGACGGCGAGAGTCAGTCGGCCGAGCTTGTCGTCCTGGGTGAGTTCGGCCATGAGCCGGGTCTTGCCGACGGGGGCCAGTTCGCCGCCGCCGGGCCCGTTCTGCCGGGCGATACCGACCATCATGATCTGGCCCATGAGCGAGCTGATGGGCCCCGGCTGAGGGCGGATGTTGGGCGGAAACGTGCCTTCAAGTGAGGTCAGGCGTTCCTGGATGACTTGCCGGGCCGTGAAGATCGGCACATTCCATTCGAACTCGATGGTGACCACCGATTGCCCGACGGTCGATTGGCTATGCACTCTCTGCACGCCGGTCGCGCCGAGGACGGCCGACTCGATGGGGTAACTGATGAGCGTCTCGATGTCCTCCGGGGCCAGGTTCGGCGCCTCGGTCAGGATGACAACGCGCGGTCGATCGAGATCGGGCAGGACGTCGATCGGCAGGTGCGCAGTGACATAGCTGCCATAGACCAGAGCGGCGAGGCTCAGAAAGATCACCATCATGCGATAGCGCAGCGCCAGGCGAATGATTGCATTGAGCATTTGGGACCTCATATAGCCCGCCATTCATGGCGGGTCGACGGCTAGCCCGCCATGAATGGCGGGCTATCTGGGTGATCAATCGTGACTGTGACTGTGACCGTGGCCGCCGCCGCCTTCGGCCTGGCTAGCCTTGAGGATGCGGTTCAGGGAGGCCGCCGCGTTGTGGGCGATGTAGTTGCCGGGCAGGATGCTGCCGTCATCCTCGATGACGACGCTGTCGGTATCTTCATGGATCACGTGGACCGGCCGGCGATCGAACGCGTTGCCGTTCTGGCGGAACACGTACGCCTCCGCGCCTTCACGCACGACCGCGGCCTGCGGCAAGACGAAGACCTCGGCGAGTGTGCCCACGGTCACTTTCAGCAGCACCTTCTGACCGGGCCGATAACTCCCACTGCGCTCGTAATCGCGATGCGGATTGGCGAAGGGAACATAGACCGGCAGCGTCAGGCCGGACGGGTCCATGATGTTGCCGAGAAACTCGATGCGGAGGTTCGCGAGCCGTTCGCCGGGTGCGTCGTCCTCGTCCTCGGTGAACTCTGCCTCGACGGGCCAACCTTTCTGCGCCGCCTGGGCCAGCAGCTTGGACTCCTGCTTGAGAGCCCGGCCTTCGATGTAGAGGAAGCGGTGATCGGCGACATACGCCAGCATCTGCCCGGCCTGAACGTGATCACCCAGGTTTACTTTTAGCTCCTGCACTTCGTATTCCACCGGCACAACCGTCGGCACCGGCAGGCGATTCGCGTCTCCCTCCACGGTCGGCGGCACCGGCAGCGTATCGCCGCCATGATGCTGATGCTTGCCCAGCCGGGTCGGCATCAGGATCACCACCTCGGTCACGAACTCGCCGTTCTCCACCGCCTTGACTTGCGGCTCCGTGAGCTGCCGCGTCTTCAGGTCCTGGCGATACGCATGAATCAGCACCTTCAGGCGATCGTGCTGGTACTCGAGTTCCAGCAATTTCGTCGCAGCGATGGCGCCGGCGGGAGCGGCTTCGAGGCGTGTGCGTTCCTTCTGCACGATCACGAGTTCGCGCGTGCTCTTGTAAAGCTCCATTTGACTGGTCTGAAACGACTCGCTGACGACGCGGATGCGGAACAGCTCGTCGCCGCTGTGCACCGTCTTGCCGGGAACGGCGGTGACATTGGTGACGACGCCGGAGATCGGCGCCGGGATGCCGCGATCGCTGTGGCCGGGCTTGTCGACGACGGCGCCGGGCAGAAAGATCTTGCGCTGATACGTCGTCAACGCGATCGGCCGGGTGACCAGCCGCAAGTTCTTCATCGCCTGATCGCTGAGGACGACCCGTTCGCGTTTTTCGGTTTCCTCGCCCTTCTTCTCCTCCGCCTTGGCTTTGGCGGGGATGAGCCAGCCTTTCCAAGTTTCACGCGTGGCGAAACCGACGCCCAGGATCGCGGCGACAACGACGACGCCAACAACGGCCTTCACGATGGTCGATAGCATGGTTGCCTCGTTAGTTTGTCGCCTTTCGCTCCGCGAAAGGGGCGTCCTTTCGCGGAGCGAAAGGCGACAATGGATTGCGTACCTTTATCTATTATTGGATGACAGCAAGCGACAAGAAATCGTCGCAAGGAGGAGGACGCGCTTGCTCAGATGCGCAAGGCGCAGGGAATCAGCACGAAGGGACAATCGGCGGATCGGCACAGAGGGGAGGAATCGCGATCGCAAGCCGCGGCAGCCACCGCGCGGGCGTCGGGGACGGGAACATCCAGGACGGAGGCCCCGTCGACTTCGATCCCGGCAGGCGCCGGGCCGATCGCGAGCACCTCACGCAGCTTGCACGGACAATCGGCGTCGTCGTGGTCGTCGGACGGCTGCGAGGAATCGCCATGACAGGCCGGAGCCGCTTCCACGTAATGGCAGAAGCAGACCCCCTGCGGCAGGGCCACCAGGCTCGTCAGAACGATGGTTAACAACGCGCGAAGCATGCTTTCAGCCTAGTTCGAGCGGCAGCGGTTGTCAATTCAAATTACCGGCCTCACGCAAAGGCGCAAAGTCGCCAAGAAGAAAATGACAAGATTGATTTGAGTTCCAAGCTTTGCGCCTTTGCGCCTTTGCGTGAGACAAATCGGCCAGATTCCCCTGCTTGCCGGGCTTTCCAGGGTTTCGTCGCCAACCAGCAGTGCGGCTTGTTTTTTCCAAAACCGGCGGGTAAATCCTTGATAACGGAGTCGTACCACGCAGGGTTCGCCGACGCGCAGGAAGGCAGAGAAAGACATCGCCATGAAGAAAGGCTCGTATCGCCGACGATCGCTCTCGCTGGGACGGCGGCTGCTTTGTGACGCGCTCTATTTTGCGCGGGCCGATTACATGGCGGCCGCGGAACGCACGATGCGGCTGGCCGACGTGAGCGCCGCGCGTCAGGAAGCGAGCCCGAGGCCGAGCTGGGCGGCGATCATAACCAAAGCTTTCGCCCTGGCGGCGCGCGATCATCCAGAGATGCGGCAGGTCCACCTCGGCTTTCCGTGGAGCCACATTTGCGAGTTTGAAACCCAGGCCGCCAGCGTTGCCGTCACGCGCCGGGTCAACGATGAGGACATGGTGTTCCTGGCCCCGCTCGTCAATCCCGAGGAGCAGTCGCTGCAAGACCTGGACGCCCGGCTGCGGTATTATCAGGAAACGCCGGTCGAGGAGATCCGCGCCTTCCGCGACGCCCTGCGAATCGCCCGCCTGCCGACGCTGCTGCGCCGGCTGCTCTGGGGCATTAGCCTGTGGCTGCTTCCGCGCCGCCGCCTCAAACATTTCGGCACGTTTTGCGTGACGACGATGAGTCCGTTCGGCGCCAAGACGATCACGGTGCCGACGCTCGGCAGCCCGATCCTGCACTACGGCGCCATGACCGACGCGGGCGAGGTTCCCGTCGGGATCGCGTTCGATCATCGCATCATGGACGGCGCGGTCGTCGGCTACACGCTGCTGGAGATGGAACAGGTGCTGCGCCACCAGATAACTGCCGAGCTTCGAAGCATGAAAAAAGCCGCGTTCGCCGCGTGACGTCAACAAGGAGAACGACCATGACCAGTCCGGAACTGCTGCGCCTCTTCGAGCAAACACTCGGCATCAAGCCCGACACGCTGACCGGCACCGAGCGCCTGCGCGACCTGGAGATATGGGACTCGATGTCGAACCTCTTGTTCATCGCGATGGTGGACAAGCATTTCAGCGTCCCCGTGCCCGCCAGCCGCGTCGCCCGGTGCGAAACCGTGGACGAGCTGCTCGGCCTGATTCCCGTCGCCCGCGCCGCGGCGTAGCCTTTGCTCTGAGCACGAAGCGCAAGCAAGTGCTTCCCCAGATTCGACCCCGGAGGCCAGCGTGTTCGCCGCGATTCGAGCGATTGAATATCATCTGCCGGAAGGCAGCCTGACGAACCGCGACCTGTCGTCGGCGTTTCCCGACTGGTCGATGGACAAGATCGCCGACAAGACCGGCATCGACGAGCGCCGCATTGCTGGGCTCGAGGAATGCGCGTCCGATCTGGCAGTGGCCGCAGCCCACAAGCTGTTCGCGTCCGGCGCCTGCAGTCCGGCCTCGATCGACTTCGTTCTGCTGTGCACGCAATCGCCCGATTATTTTCTGCCGACGACCGCATGTCTGCTGCAGCATCGCCTCGGTATTCCGACGAAAGTCGGCGCCCTGGACTTCAATCTCGGCTGCTCCGGCTTCGTCTACGGCCTGAGCCTCGCCAAGGGTTTGATCGAAACGAAGCAGGCGGCCAACGTCCTGCTGCTGACTGCCGAGACCTACAGCAAATTCGTCCATGCGAGCGACCGCGGCGTGCGCACGATCTTCGGCGACGCGGCGGCAGCGACACTGATCCAGGCTCGCCCCGATGCGGCGCCGAGCGGATCGCCCTGGCTGGGCCCGTTCGTCTTCGGCACCGACGGCCAGGGCGCCGACAACCTCATCGTTCGCGCCGGCGGACTTCGCCAGCGCTCCAGCTCCAACGAGGCCGACCATCGCCTGTTCATGAACGGCCCAGAGATTTTCAGCTTCACGCTGCGCGCCGTCCCCGACGCCGTCCGCGATCTGATCGCACGGGCCGAGATCACGCTCAACGATGTCGACCTGTTCGTGTTCCACCAGGCGAACCGCTACATGCTCGAACATCTGCGCCAAAAAATGAACATCCCGACCGAGAAGTTCGTCCTCGCCATGAA
>JACQFG010000372.1 GCA_016200155.1 Planctomycetota bacterium
ATAGCCGGGTTGCAGCAGCGCGTTGGGATCCCATTTTCGAGCCGTATCGCTGGCGGCGAACGCGATGCAATTGTAGGTCGCATCCCTTGGACTGGTGACTTCATACTTGGTCATGTTCGGGAAGATTTGTTCGTCGTCCTTGGGTAGTCGTTCCGGTAGCCCGCTTGCGTTCCCCATTGCAGCCAAGCCTCGGTCATGGCAACCATGTTGCCGGCCATTTCAGATTTGATTGGATTGACGTCCGTGATGGCGGTCAACGCCCAATACCAGTCGTTTGGGCCGTTGTCCGCAAGGTCGTTGAGGATAAACGGAATCGCGTCTTTGCCCATGCCGATGATTTTTTGATAGTCGGCATCGAGGATTTTCGTGGTCACGTTGGACACGAATTTTGTCTTCGCTTTCCAGCGGGCCGCGAGTTTTTCGAATCGCTCCTTGATGGCGATTTCGTCATTGGATTGCTCCGCGCCGTTGCTGTCGCTCTTCGCGCCGAGGCCGGCAGCCACCGTCACCACGACCGGGCCCGGCGGCAGGTTCGGCGCTTGGTCGAGCTTGAGCGACCCATCGGATTGGAGTGTGCCTTGGATGGTGACTGGCAAAATCACAGTGATACCCCGTCGGCGTCGCCGCTCAGCGTGCGGCAGGCTTTCTCAAACCCGTCCAATTTGACGAAGGCCTCAAGAGTCAGCAACGCAATTCGATCGAATTTCCATTTTTCTGCAATGAAATTTGCATCACCTTCGTTTTCCTGTTGATTTGCGCCGCCTGGGCAATTTCCTTCCGCTTTTTGAAACACGTGTGCCAGTTCGTGCGCGATCACAAACGTTGCTACGTTTTCTGGCAGAATCAAGAAAGCAGAAGCGTCGAATCGCAACTCGTAACCATTCGCAGTACATTGGCCATATTTGCCCGCGTGATCTATCCAACAATTGGAAAGCTCGCAAATGGGAATGCGTGTAGGCTTGGCCTCAGACCAATAATCGCCAATCAATCGGCGGTCATCTTCTGGTATTCTTTTCCACGTTGATTGAAACAAAGTCACAAATCTAGATTCGTTACCAAAATGCATCAGAATCAAGAGCGGGTTATCGAGCAAGGGAATTTCTACTGGGTTTTCCATTAGCACCTTTTGCATCCGCCCTGAATGAACTGCCGAAAGGAAGCGACGGATCGATGGGAAAAACGCTTTCGGCGCAGACCAAGGAACCATCTGTCAAGGATTCGCTCCTTGCAATGGCCACGTCCACGCAGGCCGAAGGCGTCCCCACCAAAACAAATACGTCTTACTGCAAAATCCCCCCCACCACGTGCCCTGGCACCAGTTCGCGCGGCTGGTTGAGGTGGTTGTACATGATGGCGGCGGGGTTGATGCCGAGCGAGTGGTAGATGGTCGCGAGCAGGTCGATGGGGTGGACCGGGTTGTCGAGCGGGGCGGAGGCGGTCGCATCAGAGCGGCCGTGGACGTAGCCGCGCTTGACGCCGGCGCCGGCGACGACGGCGGTGTAGCAGTAGGGCCAGTGGTCGCGGCCGTCGGCGCTGTTGCTGTTGCCGGAGGTGCTGACGCCGCGGATCGGGCTGCGGCCGAATTCGCCGAGCGCGACCACGAGGGTCTCGGACAACAGGCCGCGATCGTCGAGGTCGGCGATCAGGGTCGAGAGGCCGGGGTCGAGCATCGGGGCGGACTGCCGGCGCAGACGATCGGGCAAACCTTGATGGACGTCCCAGCTATGGTTGTCGGAGTTCGCGACCTTCGGCCAGTTGATCTGGACCACGCGCGTGCCCGACTCGACCAGACGGCGCGCCAGCATGCAGCACTGGCCGAACGTATTCATGCCGTAACGTTCGCGGATCGACGTCGGCTCCTGGCCGAGATCGAACGCATTGCGCGCCCGGCCCGACAGCACGAGGTTGAGCGCCTGGCTGTAGTATTGCGGCAGGTCGTACCGGGCGACCGCTTCCTCGATTTCCGGCATGCCCGCGGAGATTTGTTCGCGCAGCCGGCCGCGGCGTTCCAGACGGGACGCCGGCACTTCCGATCGCAGCTGCAAATCGTCCACCGACACGCGGTTCATCTTGGTCAGGTCCATGTCATCGCCGGGCGGGAACAGGTAGTACGGATCGTACGCCCGGCCGAGGAACCCCGCGGTGCCGCCCTTGTTGACGACGTTGCTCTCTTGCAGCGGACGCGGCATCATCACGAACGGCAAGGTCGGCTGCGTCGGCGGTTTCAGTCGGCTCACCTGGCTGCCATAGTGCGGGTAGTCGCGCGGCGTCGGCGGTTCGAGCTGGCCCGACGGGCTGACCGCGTCGGCCTGGTAGCCCGTCATCATCTGATAGATCGCAGCCGTGTGATTGAACAGACCGATCGGCGTGTAGCTCATGGTGCGGATCAACGTCGCCTTGTCGAGAACGCCCGCGATTCGCGGCAAAAGCTCGGTCACCTGCGTGCCGGCGACGCGCGTGTTGATCGGATTGAAGATGCTGCGGACCCGTTCCGGAGCGTCGGGCTTCGGATCGAGCAAGTCGAGATGGCTCGGCCCGCCCTGGAGGTAGATCATGATGACGCTGCGGGCGCGGTTCCAGCCGGCGCCGCTCCCCTCGGTCGCGCGCGGCGGGTCGGCCTTCGCCTTGAGCGCGAGAAGGTCCGCCAGCGACAGGCCGAGCATCGCCGAGCCGCCGACGCGCAACAGTTCGCGCCGGGTCATGCCGTCACAGGTGGCCTTGTCTTGGGTGCCGGGGATCACGAGCATGGAACGTCCTCCGAAAAAGGGGGGCGTGGCGGGTGCGCAGTATCACTTTGTTCACTCTTGTTATATCTTCGGTCACGGGGGCGAGTCAATCAAGAATTTCTTTTTTTGCGGTCAAGGATTGCACGACCGGTAAAACGAATTCGTCGCATCATCAACCCTGAAGGAGACCCGCCATGCCAAGCCGAGCTGCCACCGAATATCGTTACGAGAAACTGACCTGGCCGGAGATCAATGACGCCGTCGACATGGGCAAGGTCTGCATCGTGCCGTGCGGCGCCGTCGAACAGCACGGGCCGCATTTGCCGCTCGATGTCGATCTCATCTGTCCGGGCGGCATCGCCAAGGGGGCAGGGCAAGCGCTGGTTGACAAGATTCTCGTGCTGCCCATCGTCGCCTATGGCTACACCGGGCACGTCATGGACTTCCCCGGCACCATCAACAACGACTTCGAGCACTTCATCCACCATGTGCTCGACATCACCAAGTCGCTCGCTTACCACGGCTTCAAGAAGATCATCCTCCTCAACGGCCACGGCTCGAACTGGCCGAACCTCGATCTCGTCGCGCGCCGCACCAACCTCGAAACCGATGCGGAGTGCGTGCCGATCTGCTGGTGGCAGCTCCTGATGGTTGACAAGGCATTCATGCCGAGCTGGCGGCAGAGCAAGTTCCCCGGCGGCTGTGCCCATGCGTGTGAACTCGAGACGTCGCTCTATCTCTATCTCGACGGCGACAATGTCCGCAAGGACCTCATCAAGAGCGGCGACATCAGCTTCAACAACGACCAGAGCCCGTTCAACTGGGTCGATCTTTACGGCGCCGGTCCCGCGACGGGCATCAGCTGGACCAGCAGCTACAGCGACACCGGCGTCCTCGGCGAGGCGGAGTTGGCGACCGCCGAGAAGGGCAAACGCGCCTACGAGGAAGCCGTCAAGCAGTTGTGCCGCTATGTGACGTACTTTTACCCGCGCGCGAAAGATGTGCGCAAGGACCGGCATCGCAAGAAGCCGACGATGCCGATCCCGTGGGGCCAGCGGCCGGTGTCGTGATTGTCCTCGTTTAGCGCCCGTAGCGCGCCACGCGATCGCATGGCGTCGCGCGGGCGCTAAACGAAATACACCAGCTTGCGGTCTCTCCCGCACTCGGCTAAAGTAAACCTCCATGCAGGGAACCACACAAAAAATCAAGGACTTCGTCGCCTTCGCCGCCAAGCTCAAAGGCGACGAAAAAGGCGAAGCGCAAATCTTCCTCGACCGCCTCTTTCAAGCCTTCGGCCACGCCGGCAGTATCGAAGTCGGTGGCATCTTCGAATACCGCGTCCATCCCGGCAAGACCACCAAGTTCGCCGACCTCGTTTGGCCGCGCCGCGTGTTGATAGAGATGAAAAAACGCGGCGAGAAGCTGCAAAAGCACTACCTCCAAGCACGCGAATACTGGATCAACCTGACCAAGGACCGCGCCCGCTACGTCATTCTGTGCAACTTCGACGAGTTCTGGATCTACGACTTCGACTACCAGATGAGCGATCCCGTCGATCGAATGTCCGTCCATTAACGCGCGCGAACATCCTCGGCCGCAAATTCGTCCTATTGGTGAACGCTTCAGTTTCTTTGCCGTTTTGCGTTTAGCCACAACGAAAGGTCGTCATGAAGACATCTTCGCTTTTTCCATTTGACGACGACGCGGGCCGTATCGAACGCCACTGCAAATTACCCATGCACGTTGGGACGGCTCGAATCGGTGGGCAAGACGTTAATGGCCCGTTAGAAGACGCCTTGGACAAAGTAAATGCGCTTTATGGAGGGCGAGCGCCTCATGTCCCCAATGTGGAATTCCAGGCGAGTTATATTCTGCCCGCCACGGGCAATAGCCTGTTTATTCTTCGGAACCGCGACGGCGTTCAACTGAACCGCGTATTTGGCCAGAGCCTCGTGTTGACAGGTTCCGGCTCGGACGGTCCCTTTCAGGTGAGCTGTCCCAACTTCTACATTCGAGCGATAGGTGAGCACAGCGTGAATCCGTGCTGGGCCGCTGCGGAACCCGTTAACTGCATGGTTACGATTGTTTACGGATCGCCGCGGCCGGTTGCTCGCGTTGTTGCGATCATCAACAATTTTGACTTCGATCACGGCAACTGGCCCTACGACGTCGACACTTGGAATACGGGTGACACGTTACGGGTCGAGGCCGCTGGCCACCACGTAGACTTCGATTGGCGGGATTCGCGTAAGGTGTTGCGTGATCTCTTGGACATCGGAGTCATGGACTCGACTGCGTTGGTCAAATTCACTTTCGACGCGTGGGCAGATGCCTCCGAAACTGATCTTTCAGAGTTTGCCTACCGAGTTGCGAGCTTGTGTGGAGTAGTGGTTCGCCAACAAACCGGCGTGCCCGTCCTTTCCTTTCTCGATGAAGATGGAAAACCTGTCAAGAGGTTGCTCGGTAACGTTGTGGAATCAAAGTTCCGGGATCGGTACATTCTGCGTTGTCTAAATTCTGACAATGCGCTGCCCAGGCTGTTTCGCGAATGCTTTGAAGAATATGGGAAGGTGCTAAAATCGCCGCATTGGAAGGGGTTCTCGGCGCAATGTGCCGCGATTGAGGATGCACCGTTTCTTGAGCAAAAATGTGCAACCTTGATGGCAGCGCTCCACGTGCTGTTTCGAGCAAGCTTGATTGAATCCAATATTTACACTCCCGAAGAGGCCGAGAAGATCCTTCTCCCTGGTCTAATCGGAGCCGTTAGGAAAACGTTGGGATGGGACTTTCCGCCGCATTACACAGCCAAGGATCTCTATCGGCTTTTGCGAAACGCAGTAGCCCACGGCGGAAGGCTTCCGGCTAGCTCGAAAAGGATCCGCCATGAAATCGACAAATGGTCCCTCTTCCTGATGCGCAGGTTTTTGATGCGCCTTGGATTCATGGGTGAAGTCGCATCACCACAGAAGGGTTTCGCGTCAAGCTCCTATGTCGCGAATTTCTCGGAAGAACACAACAACTTTGAGAAATGAGTCGGGAAACGCGATCTGTATCGCACGCTCGACGTTCCCGGCCTGAACCCGCTGCGCGATCTGCACGGCGAACTCGACGACGCCGTCCGCGCCGCTTACGGCATGAAGGCGAAAGCCGACGTGCTGGCGTTCCTGCTCGAGTTGAATCATGTCCTCGCCGCCGCCGAGAAAGCGGGCACAACAATCGTCGGCCCAGGCCTGCCGCCGTGCGTGAAGGAGGCGGCCGACTTCATCACGACCGATTGCGTGCAGCCGCCGGTGCTTGAGTGAGCTGTTTTGTCAAGGTTGGTTGAATGCGGATTCACGTGGGTGGGGGTGTCAGCGTGAGGGTGTCTGTAAAACTCGCAGGCGCAAGGCACCTATAGGAAGGAAGAAGTCAATACGTACTTCCTACGGGGACGCCCAGATTTTGTTTTTTTGATTCTTCAGGGGCATCCATTCCACAGTCAGATCGCGGTCTCCAGCCA
>JACQFG010000373.1 GCA_016200155.1 Planctomycetota bacterium
CTCCCCGCAACAAGTGGCGTTGCCCGCGTCGCCGGCTTCGACGTCATGCTCGAATCGACCGATGTCCGCCGCAATATCGGCTACCTACCTGAGAGCGTGCCGCTCTACACGGAAATGCGCGTCGACGAGTACCTCGACTTCCGGGCCAAGCTCAAGGGCGTGTCGCGCACCGACCGCGTCAAGCGCGTCGAGTATTGCCTGGAGCGCTGCCGGCTCGTTACGGTGCGTCGGCGGTTGATCGGCACGCTTTCGAAGGGGTATCGCCAGCGCGTCGGCCTGTCGGACGCGATGATCCACAACCCGCCGATCCTCATTCTCGACGAGCCGACGGCTGGCCTTGACCCACAGCAAATCCGCGAGACGCTGGCCTTGCTGCGCGAACTCGGCGAAAGCCACACGATTCTGCTGTCCACGCACATTCTTACCGAGGTCGAGGCGATCTGCGAGCGCGTCATCATCATCAACACCGGCCGCATCGGCTTGAACCAGCGGCTCGACGAGATCGAATCGGAAAACATCATCGTGATGGAAGCGCGTGGCCCGTCCGACAAGATCACGCAGGCGGTCCAGGGAATCGTCGGCGTCACCTCGGTGCAGGCCCAGACCGTCGAAGGCGATCTCATCGGTTGCAACGTCCGCACGCACGAGGACAAAGACGTGCGCGAAGAGGTCAGCCGGGTCATCAGCGGCAAGGGTTGGCCGATCAGCCGCCTGGAACGCAAGAGCCGACGGTTGGCCGACGCTTTTTTCGATATCCTGCGCGTCGAGGATCCGCTCAAGGACGTGCCGCCCACGTCAGCCCCGCCGGCGTCCGTTCCCGCGCCCGCGCCCGGAAGTCAGGCAATCACACACTAGGAAAACACGAAATCCGAATGTCGAAATCCACGGCAAATCCCAAAAGCTGAAGTGAACGCCGTTTCGCTTGAATTATCCCTTTTGTCACGGATTTCGGATTTGAGGATTCGGATTTTTGGAGGAATGCATGGCAACGTCCCGCGCCATCAAGAAGCCGAAACGCGATGACACGGCCCTGGCCAACTATCAGCCGATGGTCGAACGCGCGCCGTCGGTGGAACGTCAAGATACGCCGACGATCGCGCGCATCATCGCCATGGTCGGGTTGTTCCTGCTGGTGCTAGGCACGCTGGCGATGCTGGCGCCGCGCTGGCAGCGGGCCGCCGCCATCTCGCCCGACTGGGGCCTGCGGTTTGCCAGCATCGGCCTGTGCTTGCTGCTCTACCACGTTTTCGTCGAACGTGATTTTCAATTCCGACGCATGTATGGGTGCATCGGCCTGGCGCTGGTGCTGGGCGGCATCGTCTTGCGAATCATGGCGATGCGCGCCGCCTACATGAACTGGTTCCTCGTCGCCGGGCTGCCCGCATTCCTGATTGGTCTCGTGGTAATCATTGCCGCGCTGCGCCATGAAACCGACTTGCAGTTCCGCTCGATCCTGCTGTATGCGCTCGGCGTGGTCGGCGGCGCGATGATCCTCTATGCGGGGATCAACGGATTCCGCAGCGGCGAATCGCTGGCCGGCGATGGGGTCGCACTTTTGATCCTGGGGCTGCTCTATGTTTGTGCTTACATCGCCATGGAAGAAACCGGCAGCGATTATGCCCATTATGCGGCCCTGGGGTTGGGCGGCGCCGGTCTGGCAGGCCTGGTCGCCGGCGTGGTCGCATCCTTCATGCCGCAGAGCACCTTCCTCATTCCGGGCGGCTTGATCATCATCGCCATGTCGATCCTGTACATCGGGGTCGCCGTCGGGATTCTCTGCGATTGGCCGGTGATCGTCATCGCTCGCCGCGATCTGGCCGCGTACTTCTATTCTCCGGTCGGCTACCTCGTGCTGATCGGCATGAACTTCATCGGCGGCTTCGTGTTCGCCAACTTCCTCGACGGCTTGCTGGTCGGCCGATCCCCTGAGCCGATCATCGGGCGCTTCATCTTCAGCCTCTATCCGGTCATCACGCAGATGTTCATCGTCCCCGCGGTGACGATGCGGCTCTTCAGCGAGGAAAAGCGGACCGGCACACTCGAAGTCCTCATGACCGCCCCGGTCAACGAGATCGCGGTCGTCGTCGGCAAGTTTCTCGCGTGCTTCCTCTTCTACATGCTCACCTGGCTGCCGTGGTGGCTCTACCTCGTGTCCCTGCGTTACATCGGCAATGAGCCGTTCGACTACCTGCCGGTCATCAGCTTCACGGCAGCGCTGGCAGCGGTCAGTGCCGGCCTCGTGGCCATGGGATTGTTCTTCTCCAGCGTCACGAACAATCAGATCATCGCGGCGGTGTTCATGTTCGTCGCCATGCTGATTCACCTGGTGTTCTACCTCCTCGTCGCCCAGGACGAGATGGGCCGATCGACGATTCCCGCAGGCACGGCCCTCGCCGAAGTGATCCGCGCGGTCAACTTCCTCGACCTGTGGTTGAGTGCGTTGTGGGGGACGATTGCGCCGCGGTATTTGATGCTGCACGCGTCCATCGCGGTCTTTTTCCTGTTCGTGACGGTGAAGGTCCTGGAATCGCGGAAGTGGAAATAGGCTCCAAGAAAATCCGAGTATTGAGATCCGAACCACGATGTCTCACGGGAACAGCACCAAGGTGAAATGTCGGGGATTTCCCATAACTGATGTGATATAAGAGACTTGCGACGCAGATTTTTGCGATATCTCAACAGATGGTAGGAGTACCCCCCTGCTGAGATGTCGAAGAGCGTCGCGAATTTTCGAACAACTGAGCTTGAGAATTAGTTTTGGATTTCGAAATTCGGATTTCGAATTTTGAGGGAAATATCATGGCAACTGCTGCCGATTCGAATACTGCCGCGGCTCCGTCGTCGTCCGGTCTGGCCAGCACGGCGCTGATGATGCTGGTCGGTCTCGCCTGGGGCGCGATCATGCTGGTCGTGTTCGGCCTGTGGATGTCGTCCAAGTATGAAGGCCGGGCGCCGATCGTCACCAATATTTTCCTGATCGGCGGCGCTGTCGTGGCGCTCCTGGCCGCCTGGCAGGCGTTCACGCTCTGGTTTCAAAAGAGCACACCGGCCGAGAAGGACGCCGCTCTCGAGCAGCAGCGCCGCATCTTTGGCTACGTCTTTCTGGCCGCCGGCATCGGCCTGATCGTGATGGCATTCGCCCTGGGCTTCGAAAAGAAAGGCGGCGCCAGCTACACCTTCAACAAGGATAATTTCGCGGAGACCTTCGGCGCCATCCTGTTCGGCCTGATCTCTCTGGGCGCCGGCTACCTGCTCCAGCAACCCCCCGGCGCCTCGATCTCGCCGATCAACGTCCTGCTCGGCAAGGTCCCCCTCGTCAAGGCGATCCTCATCGGCATCGGCGCGGCCGCCCTCATCGGCTTTGCCTACCTGCTCTATCACGCCAGCGTCGGCTCGGCTGCCGGCGGCATCACTAGCGCCAGCAACGCCGCCCCCATCGTCGTCACCACCTCCGGCCCGACCAAGGCGAAGACCGGCGACACGGTTACCATCACCGGCGTCAAGGGCAACACCGCCGCCAACGGCAAACACACCATCACCGTCGTCAGCCCCGTCACGTTCGAACTCGATAACACTACCGGCAACGGCGAGTATGCGGGCGGCGGCGCCTGGGCCAGCGCCGGGCTCAAGGCTCAGTCCGAATTCGTCGACTGGTTCCCCGAACTCCTCGGCCTGCTCTCCATGAGCGTCCTCTGCGTCGGCTGCCTCCTCTGGCTCAATAGCTGGACCTTCGACGAGTTCGGCATTCGCCTCTTCGTCCTCGTCTTCGGCGGCGCCACCGGCGTCATCCTCTTCTTCATGATCATTTGCCGCGCCTGGCTCTGGCGGCAGGACATTTTCTTCGGCGGCGCCTCCGGCTGGCAGGGTCCGAACGCCTGGCACTTCTGGCTGTGCGCCTACGTCCTCTTCGTGTCGCTGGTGCTGATGTTCGTCAGCTTCAACCTTGCCCGCGCCGACATCCGCACCCACGTTGCCCTGCGCCGCGTCATGTACGGCTACGACGCCATCGCCCAGGGCCTGCTGCTCTTCTGCATCCTGGCGATCCTCAACATCGTGGTCTATTACCTCGTGCCGTTCACCTTCGACTGGACCAAGGCGCGCGGCGCCTACTCGTTGGCCGACAGCAGCAAGGCCCTCATTGCCGGGCTCAAGCAGGAAACACACGTCATCGTGATCCTGCCGCTCAGTTCCAAGGCCTACAAGGACACGCGCAGCCTGCTGGACAACTGCCTGGCAATGGCCGACCGCAACGTGCTCACGGTCAAGTATCTCTCGCCCGATACCGATCAGCTCGACTGGGATCACATGGCTCGTCTATTTCCCGTGATCAAGCCCGATCCGGTGATACGCGGCGCCGAAGCGTCGGGCGGCCGCGGCGTCCTGCTCGTCCACGGCCCGCTGCCCAAGGACGAAAAACACCTGACGCCGCACGCCTTCGTTCAGGAGCGCAAGCTCTTCGACGAGCAGCCGCCGCGGCAACCGGGCGAAAAGGGCAAGTTCATCTACAAGGGGGAAGGCGAAATCCTCAAGGAGCTCAAGTTCCTTTCCGAAGGGCGCAAGAAGCGCAAGATCTACGTGCTGCAAGGGAACGACGAGGCGGACATGTACAAGTCCACCTTCGAGTTCGATCGCCGCAACGACCTGACGCAAAACTTCGCCGGCATCCCGATTTCCAAGATCGTCGACCGCCTGCAATCGGACAACTACGAGGTCGTGGGCCTGACTTTCAACGCGCGCAGCAAGGACGACAATCCGAAGCTGGAACACGCCAAAGAGGACGCCGACAAGAAAAAGCATGTCCCGGACGACTGCCACACGCTGATGATCCCCGGCTCGGGCAAGGCAATCCCGAAGGAAGCGTTGCTGGCCATCGAACGCTTCATGGACCGCAACGGCCGTTTGCTGGTTTATACCGATGTCATCGCCGAGACGGGCTACACCAAGCTGCAAAACAGCGGGCTGGAGGATCTGCTTCGCAACTGGGGCGTCGAAGTGACAAACGACTACCTGCTGCAAGTCGTGCCGCAGGGCCCGGTGCGCTTCGTGGTCGGCTCGGCGCCGCAGCGCTCCGAGAACGTCCTCGCTCGCCAGTTCGTCGGGCGCAGCATTCTCATGCAAAGCTCCGCCCGCGTCGTGCGGCCGGCGCAGGGCGGCGCGTTCAAGGCGGAAACGATCTTGCAAGTGGAAACGAGGAATCGCCTGGTCTTCCCGTTGAAGGATGTTGCGGTCCTCAACAAGATTTCCCAGCATTTTGGCGAATTGCGTCAGAATCGTGAGCTGGAAGATGCCGCCGCCAAGGAGCCGATTTCCGTCGCCGTGGCCGCCACCGACAAGGACGGCAAGCCACGCGTGGTCGTCTTCGGCGATACCGAGATGATCACGAACTATGACATGGCGGCCTCGCCGACGCAGCTCGTCAATTACTCCATGACCGTCAGCGCCCTGGAGTGGATGGCGGGTCGCGAGGAGATCGGCACCCGCCCGCTCGAACGCCCTGACTTCACGCTCGATCCCAGCGTCGGCGACCAGTACTGGCGCATGGTGCTGCTGCCCGGCTGGCTGATCAACCTGTCCGTAATCTGCCTGGGCATCGGCATCTGGCTCGTGCGCCGCCGTTAGGTTTGCCGATTGTCGTAGGGTGGGTCGAACGAAGTGAGGCCCACCGGAACCGACGGAATGTGCCGTACATCAATGGTGGGCCTCACTTCGTTCGACCCACCCTACGAAATTCGTGCTGAAGAAAGAATACCCTCATCAAGAGACTGGCTGCTATGAACTTCCGCATCACTGCCTTGCTCTTTGCCCTGCTGCTCACCATGCTCTGGGTGTTCGGGTACATGCTCCAGCACAAGAAAGGGGCCGTCGATAATACGCTCGTCATGCCCACGCTGGCGCGTGAGGAGGTCAAGATCGAGTCAATCACGATCAAGCGCGTCGCGGACAAGGACGCCAAGGAGCCGCTGGACGCCGTCGATGCCGAGTTCGTTCAGGAGTTCGAGCGCTGGTATCAGGTGCAATCGGGCCAGAAGGTTCGCGTCGAGGGGTTCCGCATCAACAATATCATCGACGAGATCAAGAAGGCCAAGCACGACGAGACGGCCGACGTCTTTAAGGACGCGAAGTTCTACGGCCTGGACAAGCCGAGATTGGTCGTCACGCTGACGGGCAAGGCAAAGGACATTCCGAAGACCTGGGAATTCAATGTCGGCGAGGAGCGCGCCGGCATGGTCTACATCAAGACTTCCGATCGCGACAAGATCGCCGCCATCCCCCGGCAGAGCCTCGGCAGCCTCTACTTCAAGAAGGCCGAGCATCTGCGTTCCAGGCGGCTGTTCGATTTCGTCGACACCGAGGTCAAGAGCATTTTCGCCAAGAAAGCCGGCAAGGACGAGCTGGAGCTGAAGCGCGGCGAACGGGAACGCTGGGACTTCGTCACCCCCAAGCTCGGCATTGCGTCCATCTCCGAGCCGGCCGCGCCCGATGACAAGAAAAAGGACCCGCACAAGAAGCAGCCCTTCACGCCGCCGGCCGAGAAAAGCAGCGTCATGGGCTTGCTCAGCAGCATCATCGCCATCCATGTCGAGGATGACGAGCACTTCCTGCCCATCGGCAAGTCGGCGGCCGACTACAAGCTCAAGTCGGGCGAGGAGGAACTCCGCATCGAGATCCGCTCCGGCGAACCCGACAAGAAAGCCGTCGGCTCCAAGACCACCGAAACCCTCCTCATCGGTAAGCGCGAGAAGGTGGACCAGGAAGAATTCGCCTATGCCCGCCTCGACGGCGACGCTGGCATCATGAAGATCAACACCCGCTTCCTTGAGCCGATCGAGAAGGCGATCTTGACGCCCGAGAAGCTCCGCAGCCTCGACGTCGCCGCGTTCGACAAGACCAAGGTCGATGTCGTTGTTCTGAAGCAGGGCAAGGAAGCGACCGAGTTCTTCAGGATGGAAGAAAAAGCCGAGATGAAGTTCCCGCCGATGCAGGACTTTGGGCACCAGTGGTACGTCTTTCCGGGCAAGGACAAGAAGAAGGCCAGCGACGCCATGTTGAGCGCGCTGCTCGATCTTTCGTTGGGCCAGAAGTCGATCGTGGAGTTCCCCAAGGGCAAGGAAGACGAGCTGAAAAAGAAGGAAGTCGAGTGGGGCCTCGATCCCGCTTCGACGCCGCTGGAAATCGTCGTTTACGAGAACGGCATTGAGGCGCCCAAGAAGGCGGACAAGAAAGACGACGTCAAGGACGAGAAGAAAGACACGCCCCCGACCTTGAAGAAGGACCACAAGGCCGAGGTGACGCTGTTTGTGGGCAAGATCGACAAGGAAAACGTCCATATTCGCCGCGAACTCAAGGACGGCTCGAAGACGTATCTCACGCTGAAAAAGGAGTTCCGTGAAAAAGTGCTGCCGCCCGAAGGAATCGAGCTGGCGTATCTCGACACGTCGCTGCCAAAACTTGCGGTCAGCGAGGTCGTCGGGCTGAAATTCGAGCGCACCACCGACAAGGGAGCCAAGAAGGTGGACGTGGACCGACGCTTCGGCGATGGCAAGTCGATCAGCTACATGGTGGATTCGGATTCGCCCGGCGTGCAAAAGCTGGCCGACAGCAGCAAGGTCACGGAGCTGCTCAGCCTGTTGGCCGCGTCGCCGGTCAGCAAATGGATCAAGAAGACCGACAAGGGCGAAGACCTGGAAAAATACGGCCTGAAGGCTCCTGCCATCCGGGCAACGATCACGCTCAGGAAACCCGTCCTGACCGGGCTCGTCGCCGGCAAGGACAAGGACGGCAAGGACATCAAGGTCAGCACCGCGCTAGGCTTTGTCGGACAGCTTGCGGACGGCGGCGTCAACTCGGCCCTCGGCGCTGCCTCCTACGCCATCGCCACAACGACAAAGGATGAGGAAGAAACCATCGTGCTGGAGTTTGGCAAGGAGTCCGAAGATGCCAAGGAGAAAACGACCTACGCCAAGCACAGCGGCACGCAAATCCTGTTCGCCGTCCCCACGCCCTTCATCAAGCTGCTCAAGGAGATCGATCTGACCGACCGCTCCGCCGCGCTCTTCACGCAGCCCGAGCTGGAAGCGTTCTATCGCGGCAGCGCCGCCTCCAGCCCGATCAGCATGCTGATGCTCGCCTCTCCCCACATCTCCGGCCTCGTGCACGATTTCGATCCGGAGAGCGTCAAGGAGGTCCGCCTCATGGTTCGCACCCCCGCCGAGGTGCGCCGGTTCCAGTTCGACCGCACCGAGAAGCCGAAGGTAAAGGAGAAGGAGAAGGTGAAGGAAAAGATTCAACCCAAGGACGACAAGGCAAAAGTCGATCCGCCCAAGGATGCCAAGGATGCCAAGGATACCAAGGAAAAGGTCTCGAAGTGGAATCCCTGGGTCAACAAGACGACGGGGCTTGATGAGTTCCAGGTCGATCCCGAAAAAGTCACCGCCCTGGTGAAGGATTTCTCCCGGCTCCACGCCAGCCGCTTTGCGACCATCATGGAAGGCCCCCGGCCCGAGCACAAGCTCACTGACAAGGAAGCGACCATCAAGCTGGAAATGGTCCTGGATGACGGCAAGACCATCACCTTGTACGTCGGCGCCGAATTCTCGCCGCACGGCGATCGCTACGCAACGTCCTCCGTGTGGACGCGCAACGACGGCAAGGCGTCCACGGTCTTCTTCCTGAGTCCGACAAAATTCGAGGCGATCCTGCGCGGCGCCGAGCACTTCGGCAAGGAACGCTCCGCCGGCAACTGATCGCTTGCGTTGAGCGCTCGCACGACGCCCTGCGAGCGCTCAACGCAAGCCGGTTGCGCTTGTCAACCCCCCTTTTGCCAGGGATAATAACGGAAGATTGCCCCACGCGTTTCGCAGGTTTCTTTCATGGCCCGCAAAATCGTGCACTATCCGCATCCCGCGCTGCGCCACAAGGCCAAGCCGGTGATGGCGATTGATAAGGCCCTGCACATCAACATCGGCGAAATGATGGAGCAGATGTACGTCGCCAAGGGCCTCGGCCTTGCCGCTCCGCAGGTCGCCCTCCCCTTTCAGCTGCTGGTGATGAACATCACCGGTGATCCGAAGCAACCGGAGCGCGAAGAGGTCTTTCTCAATCCGCAGATCATTTAAAAAAAGGGCGTCATGGTCGGCGAGGAAGGCTGCCTCAGCTTTCCCGGCCTCTACCAGGATGTGCGCCGCGCCCAGACGATCAAGGTGCGCGCCTACAATCTCAAGGGCGAGTTGGTCGAGAAGACCGTCAGCGACCTCGAAGCCCGCGCCTGGCAGCACGAGATCGACCATCTGAAAGGCGTCCTGTTCATCGACATGATGGGCCCGCTCGCCAAGCTGGCGGCGCGCGGCTCGGTCAAGAATTTCGAAAAGCTGTTTCGCGAGGCCCAGGCCAAGGGGCAGATTCCGCCCGACGTCGAGATCGAAAAACTGCTCGCCGCCATCGAGGCCGAGCGCTGATTCGCCGCATGCGGCGTAGCAATATGAACCTCGTCATGATGGGAACTGGTTCGTTCGCCGAGCCGACGTTCCGCAAATTGCTGGAAAGCCCGCACCGGGTCGTCGGACTGGTCACGCAACCCGACCGCGCCACCGGCAAGGAACGGGGCTCCACGCGCCAGCCACGCCAGGGCATGAAGGAAATCGCCCTCGAGCGCGGCATTCCCGTCCTGCAACCCGAGAGCATCAATACACCCGACGGCGCCGCAGCGCTGAAGGCGCTGGTCCCCGACCTTCTTGTCGTCGCCGCCTACGGGCAGATCTTGTCGAAAGACATTCTGGCCGTCCCATCGCTGGGCGGCATCAACGTTCACGCGTCGCTGCTGCCGAAGTACCGCGGCGCGGCGCCGATCAACTGGGCGATCTATCACGGCGAAACGCAGTCGGGCGTCACGATCATTCGCATGACAATCGGACTCGACGCGGGCGACATGCTCGCCCAGGAAGCGATCGACATCCTGCCCGAGGAAACCGCCGGCGAACTGGAGGCTCGGCTCGGCCCGCTCGGCGCCCATCTTGCCATCGAGACCGTCGACAAGCTTGCGGTCGGGCCCGTGTCGGGCATCCCTCAGGACAAGAGCAAGGTCACGAAAGCCCCCAAGCTGACCAAAGAGCACGGCCTGATCGACTGGTCGCGTCCGGCGTCGGCTGTCGTCAACCAGATCCGCGCCATGCAGCCGTGGCCAACGGCGTACACGCACCTGCATCGCGACGGACATGAGCCGCTGCGGCTGATTGTGCAGCGTGCCGCGATCACGTTGAAGGTCCCCTGCCCTGCCGGCATATCCGGAGCTGCCTTCGCGGACGACACCAAGCTTCTGGCACGCTGCGGCGACGGAACTTGGGTCGAGATCCTGGAATTGCAACCGGCCGGCAAACGACGCATGCCGGCACACGATTTCCTCCGCGGCAATGCCATTCCACCGGATGCCCATTTCCGGTAAGATCATTCCCATGCCGAAGCTCTACCTCGAAACCGTCGGCTGCCAGATGAACGTGCTCGATAGCGAGCTCGTCGTGGGCAGTCTGCGCCGCCACGGCTATGAACTGACCGAGACCACCGACGACGCCGACGTCATCTTCTTCAACACCTGCAGCGTACGCCAACATGCCGAGGACAAGATCTATAGTGCCCTGGGCCGGCTGCGCAATCACAAGAACAAATTTCCTGACGCCATCATCGGCGTGCTCGGCTGCATGGCGCAAAAGGATCAGGACCTGATCAAGAAGCGCGCCCCGCACGTCGACATCATCTGCGGCACAGGCCAGCTCGCGCAACTGCCGACGCTCATCAAGGACGCCCGCGACACTGGCGCGCTGCAAATCGCGCTGAGCCTCGATCGCACCGAATCTCGCCACGAGGTCGAACGCAGCTTCGAAAGCTACGACCCGATGCGCGACCCGTCGATGCGGCCCAATCGCTTCCAGGCCTACGTCCGCATCATGATCGGCTGCGACAAGTTTTGCACCTATTGCATCGTGCCGAGCGTGCGCGGCCCCGAACAAAGCCGGCATCCCGAGCAGATCGCCGCCGAGGTTCGTCAGCTCGCGGACGAAGGTGTCAAGGAGATCACGCTCCTCGGCCAGACCGTGAACAGCTACCATCACGGCTCATCGCGCCTTTCGGATCTGCTCGCACGCATCCACGACACGGCCGGCATTGAGCGGATCAAGTTCATCACGAACTTCCCGAAGGATATGACCGACGATCTGCTGCAGGCGGTGCGCGATTTGCCGAAGGTTTGCCCGTACTTGCACGTGCCGGCGCAGTCGGGCTGCAACGAGATTCTGAAACGAATGAAGCGTATGTACACGGTCGAATTCTATCGCGACATGCTTAGCCGCTGCCGCGAGATCGTGCCGGATGTTGCGATCAGCAGCGACTTCATCGTCGGCTTCTGCGGCGAGACGGAGGAATCGTTCGCGAAGACGTGCGACCTGGTCGGCGAGGCGAAATTCAAGAATAGCTTCATCTTCAAGTACAGTCCTCGCCCCGGCACGCGCGGCCACGAACTCTATGACGACGATGTGCCGGAGGAAGTCAAGAAACGCCGCAACAACGACCTGCTCGCGATCCAGAACGCCGCGAGCTTGCAGGACCATCGCCGCTACATCGGGCAGCGCGTCGAAGTGCTGGTGGAGGGCCCGAGCAAGAACGCCTGGAAACTGGACGCGAATGGCCCGCTACAACTGACCGGGCGAACGCGGACGGATCACATCGTCGTCTTCGACGGCAATCCGCGCCTTGCAGGCCAAACGATGGAGATCGACATCGACGACGCGACCTCGTTCACGCTGTACGGCAAGGTCGTGACGGGCGAGCAAATCGCGGTTGGCGAATGCTGCGAGATGCCGGTGGAGATCGGCGAGCGGATTGCCCTGCCGTTGATTGGTTGATCTTCCTGCGAAAACAACTTTCCTGTTTCCCATCCTCGCGGCTATGATACCTCCATCCATGGTTCGTTCCGCTTGCAGGCCTCTCCCGCTTGAAGCACAGGGCAAAACGAAAGCAACGCCATGCAAACCGACGAACTGCGTCAATGTCTGGAATCGCCGGAGCAGGCGGGCAAGCTGCTCATCGACTGGGACATCGTCGACGCCGAGCGAGGCCGAAGCAACCTCGCGGGACTTGCCCAGGCGATGGGAATCGACCGGCTGAGTGAGTTGTGCCATCCGCTGGGGCGATTGTTGCCTCGCTGTGCCGACCCGGACATGGCGTTGAATAATCTGGATCGGTTTCTTTCCAATGCAGGGCCATCGTCGTTGCCGGCACTGCTGGAGAGCCGGGCGCGCACTCTCGAAACGATCCTGCATTTGTTCAGCACGAGCCAGTTCTTCAGCGATCTATTGATCACGAATCCTGATTTCCTCGAGATGCTGCGAATTCCGCTGCGCAACAGTCCTGGCCGCGCCGAGATGTTGAAGGACCTGCGCGACGAGGTAAAAGCCGCTTACGAAGATTCAAACGTGCTGCGCGCCTTCCGCAAGTTTCGCCAGAAGCAAATGCTGCGGATCGGCGCCAACGACATCATCCGCGATCGGCCGCTCGAGGAGATCACGCGCGACATTTCGCGGGTGGCCGACACGTCGCTGGAGGTCGCTCTGGAGACGGCAACACGCAACATCGGCAAACGCTTCGGCGAACCGTTCACGCTTAGCCAGCAGCCGGCACGCTGCGTCATCCTCGGCTTCGGCAAGCTCGGCGGCAAGGAACTCAACTACTCCAGCGACATCGATCTCATGTTCGTCTACGACGACGAAGGCCAGACACGCGGCAAGAACACCACGACCATCTCGAACGACGATTACTTCGCGCGTATCTGCTCGGAGGTCGTCCGACTTCTGAGCGCCAACACCGATCGCGGCCAGGCGTATCGCGTCGATCTGCGGCTGCGGCCCGAGGGACAGCGCGGGCCATTGGCGCGCTCGCTGGCGAGCACTCTGGCTTATTACGACTCGATGGGGCGGACTTGGGAGCGGCAGGCGCTCATCAAGATCCGTCCCGTCGCGGGAGACGCGGGCCTCGGTGAGGAGTTCATCAAGGCGATCGAGCCGTTCGTCTATCGCCGTTACCTCAGCGTCGCGGAGATCAATGAGATCAAGGCCCTCAAACGCCGCATCGAGCAGAAGTCGGGACAGTTCGGCGAAAGCGACACCGAAGTCAAGACGGGGCATGGCGGCATCCGCGACGTCGAGTTCACGATCCAGTTTCTGCAGCTCGCCAACGGCGGCGACCTCCCCGAAATCCGCCATGCCAACACGCTCAAGGCGATGCTGGCCCTCGACAAGGCACGCTGCTTGACCGATACCGAATATCGGTCTCTCGACAAGACCTATCGTTTCCTGCGCAAGATCGAGCATCGCCTTCAGATCATGTTCGACTTGCAGACGCATCGCCTTCCCGATAAGCCCGAAGAGCTGCGCAAGCTTGCCTTGCGCATGGGGTACTCACGCGTTCGATCAAGGACGGACGACAACGCGATGCCCCTCGATCCGCTCGAGGCATTCCTCGAAGATTACCGGGCCAAGACCACGCTCAATCGCACCATTCTCAATCACCTGCTGCACCTGTCGTTCGACAGCAATCAGGAGGCGCCCGAAGCGGATTTGCTGCTCGACCCGAATCCCGAGGCCGAGCGCATCCAGGTA
>JACQFG010000374.1 GCA_016200155.1 Planctomycetota bacterium
CGCTGGCCGACGACGTAGCTGCCGTCATGAACCAGCGAGCGAATGGTCGCCCAGCGCGCACGGTCATTGGACCCGAACATGGCGTTGGAGTCAGGCTTGGTCTTCGGCCATCGCGAAGGATCTTTGAAGAACGCCGGCTCGTAGACGCGCTGCACCGAGATGATGCGGCCGCAGGCGATCGCGAAGGCGATGCCGATCATCAGATGGCAAGCCCAGCGCCGCATCTGGGCGGAGTCGAGAGATGTTGACATGCTCGGATGACCCCGTAAGTACTGCCTCCCCTCTCCCCTGTACTCAGGGGAGAGGGGCTGGGGGTGAGGGGTTTGGGGCGCAGCAACCGAATGCTCATCCCCCTCACCCCCATCCCCTCTCCCCCGGAGTACCGAGGGAGAGGGGGGCAAGAGGTTGCCGTCCCGGTATTTGCGGTTCGATGGCGACAACTTCCCAGCGCTAAATGACTAGCGGCTCGCCTCTGGCGAGCGCGGGGATGTTGTGACGCCGGTCGTTCGCTCCTTGACGCTGTAGCTCTCCTGATCCTTGCTCATGTACGCCGTCATCAGCTCGGCGAGAAAGCCGATCGACATCATTTGGGCGCCGAGCAGCATGGCGGCCGCGGAGTAGATCAGGGCAGGGCGGTTGTGCAGCGGTTCGAAGGCGGTGGCATCGTACAGCCGCCATACCCAGGTGACGGCCAGCCAGGCCATGCCGAGCATGCCGAGGGCGAAGCTGCACAGGCCGATGCTGCCCAGCAGATGCTGCGGACGCTGGCCGAAGCCGGTCAGGAATTTGACCGTGAGCAGATCGAGGAAGCCCTTGATGAAGCGGCGCACGCCGTACTTGGAGTAGCCGAACTTGCGTTGGCGGTGGGTGATGGCGAGTTCGCCGACCTTGAAGCCGCGCGCCGCGGCGAGGACGGGGATGAAGCGGTGCAGCTCGCCGTACAGGCGGATTTCCCGGAAGACCTCGGCGCGGTAGCACTTCATGCCGCAGTTGTGATCGTGCAGCTTGACGCCGGTGAGGCCGCTGACCATGCCGTTGAAGACCTTGCTGGGATAGGTCTTGTGCCAGTGATCGAGGCGCGTTTCCTTCCAGCCGCTGACGACGTCGAAGCCTTCGTTGAGCTTGGCGAGGAAGCGCGGGATCTCGGCGGGATCGTCCTGCAGGTCGGCGTCGAGCGTCAGGATGATGTCGCCGCGCGCGGCCCCGAAGCCCGCGGAGAGGGCGGCCGCCTTGCCGAAGTTACGGCGAAAGCGAATGCCATGCACGTCTGGATGTTTCTCGGCCAGGGAGCGGATCAGGTCCCACGAGCCGTCGCTGGACCCGTCGTCAATGAAGATGATCTCGCACTGCAGGTTGGCCGACTGCGCGACACGAACGATCTCGTCATGAAGGATGGCGAGGCTTTCTTGCTCGTTGAAAACGGGAATGACGACGGAGATCATGGATCATCCATCTACCAGAGCCTGAAGCGTGAGCGAAGAGAGAATCCTTCGCTCACGCTTCAGGCTCCGACGGAGCGGGTTTGCGCCAGTAGGTTGCCGCCGCGACCAGGGCCTCCGCGGCGATCCAGTCGAGGCGCAGCAGGATTGCGGATGCTGTAATATACGGTCCGGGGCCGAACGAGCCTAGCAAAATCGTCAGCATATACTCGCGGACGCCGAGGCCGCCGGGAGCGACGACTACGAGGAAGCCGGCGACGTTGGCGAAGGCAATGCCGGCGGTGCATTGGACCCACGTTGCCGCGGTCAAGCTCGGCGGATCGGGCAGCACGGCCTGCAGCATCGCCCACACGCTCAGGCCTTGCACGCACCAGCCCAGCGACGTCGCGGTCAGTCCGATCGCAAGAGTTCCCAGGCGCACCGGCGGCAAGCGATAAAGCTCGATCGCCTGAATCCGGGCCGTCAGCCTGGCGATCACGAAGTTGAAGACACCGGGCAAGAGCGGAATGCCGCACAGGCCGATCAGGACGGCGCCGATGGCCAGGGGATGCCAGCCCAGCCCGAGTTCGCCGGGCGGCTCGATCATGGTGAGAATCGCCGCGATCATCGCTCCCGACGCCATGCCGGTGAAGACTTCGTAGAAGGACGTGATGATCGACACGCCGTACGGCACGCCGCTGGGATGAATCAGCTCGGCCCGGATCGCGATCGCCATCGCCTTGCCGGGGACGTATTTGCCGAGCTGGCCGCAGTAGTGAGCACGGATGGCGGCGTACAGCGAGATCGGATAGCCGAAGCGATGATGCAGTTGCCGCCAGAACCAGGCGGCCGGAAACATGGCGACGAGGTACAGGACGCCCGCGGCGATGAGCCAGCTCGGCCGCAGCTCGATCTTGGATAGATCGACGCGTTTGTCGGGCGGGAGGTCGGATTGCTCCAGCTCGCGTTGGAATCGCCAGCCGACGAAGCCGAGGATAACGAGGGCGAGCACGATCTTGACGCCGCGCACAAGCCAGCGCTTCCGGTCGGGGTTCATGCGGCAATTATATAGCCCGCCGTTCACGGCGGGCCGGCGGCCGCGCGGGAAAGGATGTGCCGGGCCGCGGCCGACAGGTCGTCCGCGACCAGGAAGGCCGGCGTGAGCGTCAGTTGCGTTTCGTCGATCGGATGTCCCGAGCGCACCAGCACGCAGCCCTTGCAGCCTGCGTTTTGCCCGGCCAGGATGTCGCGCAGGCTATCGCCGATCATCCACGATGCCGCGAGGTCGAGCTGCAGCTCTGCCGCCGCGCGCAGCAACAGGCCGGGCGCCGGCTTGCGCTCGGGATGATCGTCGACGTGCGGACAGAAGTAGACGCCGTCGAGCACGGCGCCGGCCTCGCCGAGTTGCCGTAACATCTCGCCATGGATCACGTCCAGCTCGGCCTCCGTGATCATGCCGCGGCCGATTGCCGATTGGTTGGTGACGACGACGCAGGCAAATCCCGCCGCCCGCAGCAAGCGCACGGCCTGGGCGGCGCCCGGCAGAAGTTGCATCTCGTCGGGCCTTGTGATGAACGAGCGCTCGACGCTGAGCGTGCCATCGCGATCCAGAAACACCGCGGGCTGAAGCATCGGAAGTCCTCAAACAAAAAACGCCGCGACGGCGTGGAGCACCGGCGCGGCGTTCTCTATGGGAAACCGGTCGAGCGGCGTTCGCTCGGCGGGGTTGCACGGGAAAGGCGACACATGCGTCATCCATGGAACGCCGGGCCGAGCCGAGCTTGCGCGCCGCATAGATAGTGAATACCGGACAGCGAGCCGACCCGCAAGGCTCGATTTGGCGTCGGCGCCGGAAGTAGGGGCTCGTACAATCATTGGTATGATGCACCTTGCTCCCTCCATTCTCGCGGCGGACTTCAGCCGGCTCGGCGCTCAGGTTGCCGAGGCGGAGGCAGCCGGCGTGCAGCGCCTCCATGTCGATGTCATGGACGGCCACTTCGTTCCCAACCTCAGCATGGGGCCCGCCGTCGTCGAAGCCCTGCGGCCTCACACCCGGCTGCTCATCGAAGTGCACCTCATGGTCGAACAGCCCGCGAAGTTCACCGCGGCGTTCATCGGCAAGGGAGCCGACCTCGTCATCGTCCATCATGAAGTCCTCGAAGACGCCCGGCCGCTATTGTCCGAGATCAAGAATCGCGGCAAACGCGCCGGCCTTGCGATCAACCCACACACACCGGTCGACGTGCTCGTGCCGTACCTGCCGATGCTCGATCACGCCCTGTGCATGACGGTGCATCCCGGCTTCGGCGGGCAACCGTTCCTGGCCGACAGTCCGCCGCGCATCGCCCGGTTGCGGCAGCTTATCAACACGCATAATCCCAAGTGCGACCTCGAAGTTGACGGCGGCATCGACGCACGCACGGCTCCGGCCGTCCTTGCGGCGGGAGCCAACGTGCTCGTCGTCGGCACCGGCATCTTTTGCAATCCGCTCGGCATCGCCGCCGCCATCCGCGAACTGCAGGCGCTGGTCCCATCGTAGACCTCACGCTCCGCGTGAGGATTCCTCACGCGGAGCGTGAGGTCTACGGTCGAAAACGTTCCCTTGTCGCCAGGACTGCCAGTTCTTAATATGATCGTTCGCGAATCGTTGTCCAACCTGCACAGGAATCCGGCCATGTCCATCGATAAAAGCCTGCGACGCAAGAATACGCTGCAGCGCGCTCGCAACGTCCTGACGCGCGGCGAACGCATCCTGCAAATGCAAAAAGACGATCGCTGGGCCGACGGCAAAAGCCCGTACGGCTTGCCCAAGACCAAGGTCATCAAGCTCGTCGTCAAGAAAGCCAAGAAGAAGGAAGAAAAGCCCGCCGAAGGCGCCGAAGGCGAAGCGGCAGCGGCCGGAGCGACTCCCGCAGCAGCAGCACCCGCGGCAGGCGGCGGCAAGAAGTAACCGTCAATTCTCGCGTAAGCGACCGGAGAACTTCATCCGGTCGCCAATCCCAATCACGTTCTGGACCTTTTCGGCGCCTGTCTTTCCTAGCGCTTTATCGTACGACCGATCGCCCTCATTTGGGCGAGTGACCTCACACACTTTGGACACCAGGCAAGGTTTTCGTTATCGAATGTCTTGACGGTTCCTACCACGTTTGCATTTGGTCCAACATCCAGCAGTTGTGCTGCGATTCGGGAGGACAGCTCAGCAATAATCCCGGTGTGCTGCTGTAACTCGTCATACGAGAAATAGCCCTTGCAAACATGGCAAGTGTACTTGCCGCCTTCCATGGCCATAGGGGCCTTTTGGAACGCCCCACTGGCGCCTTCCATGGCCATGGGGGCCTTTTGGAACGCCGCTCCGGGCTCTTCATATTTGCTATGGCTCCAACGCAGACACCAGCGCATTGCGCGCGTCAACCAGTCGGTCTCCGGATCGATGACCACCGGCACACGGTCTTGCAGGTTCGGCCGAAATACCAGCAAGAGCAGCAGCGGCACATACCACAGCGCGTACACGCCTCCCTGATCGGCGCACCATCCCTGCAGCCCGATGAACACCGCGCAGCACAACGCGATGACGTGGGCCAGGTTCTTCGGCGCCGGCCAAAACATCGTCGCGATCACGAACGACAGGAACAGCAGAAACACCGGAATGCGATACGCCCAGTTCACCCCCGTCCAGAATCCTTCGGTCGAATTGGCCGGGACCTCCTTCCACGGCAGCCAGGCCGGCGAATCGAGTGCGGCAGCGAGGCTCGTGTCCAGCTGGTTGTTGAGCCACAGTGCCGCGCCGATGCTCAAGAGTCCCAGCCCCAGCGTCAACAGAAACGCAATCAAGAATCGGCTCATGCCGCGCTCGCGATAGAAGCTGAGCCAGATCGGCACGACGAAGGCGGGGAAGTACGTCGCCGCGGTGGCGACGCCGAGGATGCCGCCGCTCACCGCCGGATGACGATAGGCAAGCAGCGTGCCCAGGAACAAGGCCATCGGCAGGACGTGCTGCACCTGCCCGACATACAGCCCCGTATACGGCAGCAGCAGATAGAACGTGGCGGCGGCCATGCCCGAAGCCGGATCTTGAAAGTGCCGCCAGCAGATCAACACCAGCATGACGACCACTGCGACCTGGCAGCCAAACGCGAGCGCCGCGACCGCCCACGTCGGCCATGCGTGCCACAAGATGGCGACGGCGAACACCGTCTGCGGCGGCGGTTGCGTTGGCGGCGCCATCGCGTCGGCAACACTCTCGATCGGCGGCGGATTGATTTGCCGTTCCACCTGCCGAAACGCCACCGCCAACAGACAGATCAACAGCGCCCCCGCCAGCCAGCCCAGCCCGCCGATCTGCAGGTTTGGCGTCAGCGCCGGCCGTTGCACCAGCGTCAGGTCGAGCAAGCATCGGCAAAAGAAATACACGCTTCCCAAAAGCAGCCACAGATACCCGAACCACAGCCAGCGATAGCTCTCCAGCGTCGGGCCGGCTTCATGCGTGAAATGGGCGACGTGCCCCGCCAGCGCCGCCGGCGAATCTGCGGCCGCCCCCTGCCCGACCAGCACCGCCACATGCGTTGCCGGCTGCTGTTCCGCCGGCCCCGGTTGCGGCCGGGCTGTCTGCAGCACCAGCAACCCGGGCACCAGCAGGAAAATCATCACCACGTCGAGGTTGCGCACGCTCAAGAGCCGCGAGAACTTGAAAAACAGCGTCATCGCCAGCAAAAACGAGAAGTAAAACCACGTCGTGGAGTTGGGCAGGTTGAAGTCCAGGAAGATCGACAATGGCGTTGGCATGGATTCTCGATCGCGTCGGTGCGATATGCGACGATTAGAGAATTGGACTTATTCTACCAAAGCCATGGTGATTTCGCAGCCATTTTTGGCAATTCCATTGCGCGATTGGCAAAACGTCGCCGACTTGCAGGAGAATTGTCAACTCGAAGCGTCATCCGACGAGGGATTTGCTTCGGTTGCCGAGAACTTCTTGGCAAACCATTGCACGACGGCGGGATCTCCATTCGCTTCGACGGCGGCACCGACGCTTTTGCAAAGCTTGTCGTTGTACCGATGGTGCGCGAGCGCCGACACGGCGGAACGGGCGGCGCGGTCCTTCCTGGCAATCAATTGGACGAGAAAGTCGAACGCCGCTGACAGGCGCATCATTGCCATGGCCAGAAGGACTGATTCGTGCAAATCCGTCGGCGCCAGCGGCCAGAAATCCTGCAGAATTTGGCAGGCATCGGGCCGGCGTGTTTCCGCCAATGCGAAGACAGCCGCGCCCTGGACGTCCTGGTCGCCGCTCTTGAGGAAGCGAGCCACAAAGGAAACCGACTCCACCGGCGCCAGCGACAACAATGAGGCGAAGCACTCACTCATCACTTCCTCCGCCCTGTCACCAATCATGGCCTTGTAGCGGAGGATCGGGACCGCAGCCGATGAACCGACGCCGGAGAAAGCACGCACCACGCCGACGCGAGCGGCGTTATCGGGATCAAGGAGCCGATCGGTCAGAAGGACGATCAGCCCCGGTATGTTGAGTCTGGCAAGACCCAAAGCGCAGTGAGCGCGCAGAGGACCGGCCGCGTCCTGCGTCGGGTCGTCCCAGCGAGGATTCTGCACGTGCGTGAGACCGCGCAGTAAAAGATCGGATTCGGAATATTCCAACTCGTTAAGCGCTTCGACGACGGCGATCTTGCCGCGACAATGCGGATCGCTTTTTTCCGCATCGACCATCAACCGTTCGAATGCGGCGGCCAAATCGGGCAGCAGCTCTTTGGCATTTCCTTGGGCGGCGAGCGCCGCTGCCTCCGCGATGACCAGGTTCGAGCCGTCACGCAGGAACCCGCGAAGTTCGGCGCTGAGCGCCGGCGTCATCGGCACGTCGTGAAGCGCCGCCAATCGCGTCAGCTTCGCCATGCTGCTGGGGGGCTTGGCCATGGACCAGCATCTCCAACGGGCCGCTGAATGTAATCTGAGAATCACGCGTCAGCGCGTGAATGCCTCGGTCCACTCGACTTTCCAGCCCTTGCCGACGCGCTTTGCCTGATAGTTGATTCGCAACGCCCCGAGCACGCCATGGATCGCGTCGTCAACCACGACGACAACTCTTGCTGCCGCCCTGTTTGCGGTCCATGTGAATTCATCGATCCAGATGCCCAGCAGCTTTTTCTTGAAGCCGCGACATTCCTTGGGATCCAGTTCCTGGTATTCGAATCCGGGGACCGTCGGACGGAACCCCTTGGGCCAGGTGATGTCGTTTCCCGCAGTCAGAGTGAACTTTGCCTCGCCGGGAGTGCCGTAGTGAGCATGCGTCTTCTTGTGTTCGGGATCGGTGAGGACGCTGCGGACAACGGCATCGAGAATTTGCTTCACGTCGTCGTTGCTCGGCAACTCGGCTACCTTGCGCGGCACGAATGCCTCCTCGGGCGGTTCCGGCGGCGCGGGCTTCTCGTCCGCCAGCGGCATCGGCTTGATCGCTTCTATTCGAAGCCGATCTTCCTCCGCCTCGATATAGATCCGCGGCTCCGCGACTACCAGCCACACCTTGTCCTTCGGCCGATAGTCCACTGCCAGCATGATCGGTTGGCCGTCGTGAATCTCGATGGTCTGCGTCGCCGAACTCTTGCGCACGTTCGGCAACTCGATCGGCACATCTTTGCTGGTCTTCAAGTCGATCATGGTGCCCTTCGTGAGCTTGACGAGCTGGTTGACGTCGTGGAACAGTTCCAGCCGCAGGCAACGCCGATCGGGACTGACGGTCGGCCGAACCGCGAACGACATGACTTCGAAGGCCGTCACGACATTGGCGTCGCCCGGCTTGGCTTGAAATCGATAAGCGGTTTTGTGCGAGAGAAATTCGGCGCGTTTTTCAGGACGCAGTTTGTCGCTATTGCCTTCGAGTATCGGCTTTCGTCCTTGCAGGTATTTCCACTGCGCTTCGCTAACAATCGACGCGAGTCGGCGCTGCGACTTGTCCTTGGGATCGACGAAAGCAGATGCGAAGGTCGTCTGGTATTCCGCGGCATCCAGCGCGTACAGCTTGGCATTCATCACCACGGCGATGTCCAGCAACCTGCGAAACGTGTCCAGGGCCAGAGTGATTTCTTCGTGCACGCTCGGCGTCGTGTGAACGATCAGCCTGGTCTGATTGACGACGCGGATGGTGCTCGGCAGCTTCCGGCTATCCCAGTCGGCGCGTCCATCGTCGGTCAACGCAATGAGCTGGCGCACGATCCATTCGTCCGGCCTGGCGGGATCGGCTTTCAGGTCGTAATCTGGGCGATCCGGCCCATTGAGAAAGAAGGCGCCCGGAATCTTGCCGTCTTTTGGCAGGCTCTCGTGTAATTCCCGAGCGTGCTTCAGGAGATCGCCGATCTCGTAGGTCGCGGTGAAGAGCGACCGGTCGCGCGTCGTGATGACTAATTCGTCAGGACCGGCGGTGAATTCGATTTGAAATTTGTAGCTCAGCGTCTGCGACAGCGTCAACCGCAAGGCGGTGTTGGCGACCATCCGCGCAGGCACCGGCGGCAAGACCACCTTCTCGTTGAGAATCTTGTCCGCGTCTTTGCCGAACGCGTCGCGATCGAGCCGGACCGTGAACTTCTTCTCCTGGGACAACTGCTTGCTCAGCGATTCGAGGAACTTCGCGAACGGCAAGTGTTCCTGATAGTCCGCCGTCGAAATGGTCGCCTGCATGCGCCGAAACGCGTCTTGCCGTGCCTTCGCGGCGTCATCCGTTTGGGCCGCCGCAGGTCCTGCGAACAGAAAGCAGGCAATCAAGCTGAGCCCCGAAGTGCGTTTCATGATGTGAACTCCGGATGACCTGACCCCTGGGAAGCGCTGCGCTAATCCCAGGGCTTCATTTTAATTCTGCAATCTGCAATCTGCAATTCCTCTCACCCCTTCGACTTCGACACGCGCTCCGGCCGCAGCGAGCGCACGACCTGCCCTGCTTGCCACATCTCGCTGGCGGCGACTTCCTTCAGCTCCTTTTCCAACTGCTCGCGATAATCGGGCCGGCTGTTCGAGTCGAGCACGCGCTTCGTTTCCGCGCCGGTCGCCACGCTCTGGTACAGCTTCTCGAAGGTCGGCTTGGTCGCGTCGCGGAAGGCCTTGAACCAGTCGAGGGCGCCGCGCTGGGCCGTCGTCGAGCAGTTGGCGTACATCCAGTCCATGCCGTTCTCGGCAATCAGCGGATAGAGCGATTGCGTCGCCTCCTCGACGGTTTCGTTGAACGCTTCCGACGGCGAATGGCCGTGCTCGCGGAGCACTTCATACTGAGCGAGCCACAGGCCGTAGATGGCGCCCATGAGAACGCCGCGTTCGCCGGTGAGGTCGCTGAAGACTTCCTTCTGGAAGGTGGTCTCGAACATATAGCCGGAACCGATGGCAATGCCGGTGGCGAGGCAGCGATCGAGGGCCTTGCCGGTCGCGTCCTGATGGATGGCATAGCTGGCATTGATGCCCTTGCCTTCGAGGAAGAGCCGGCGCACGGTGGTGCCGGAGCCCTTGGGCGCGACGAGGATAACGTCGATGTCCTTGGGGGGGATGACGCCAGTCTGCTCCTTGTAAACGATGCTGAACCCGTGCGAGAAGTAGAGGGCCTTGCCCGCGGTGAGCAGCGGCTTGAGCTTGGGCCATTGATCCTTCTGCCCCGCGTCGGAGAGAAGGTACTGCACGATGCTGCCGCGCGTGACGGCTTCTTCGAGAGAGAGAAGGGTTTTGCCGGGGACCCAGCCGTCCTGCTGGGCGAGGTCCCAGCTCTTGCCCTTGGAATCGCGCAGGCCGATGACGACGTTGACACCGTTGTCCTTCATATTGAGCGACTGCCCACGGCCCTGCACGCCATAGCCCAGGACAGCGACGGTCTCGCTGCCGAGGA
>JACQFG010000344.1 GCA_016200155.1 Planctomycetota bacterium
CGGTGCGCGAACGGCAGAAGAACACCTGGGTCAAGCTCGACACCAAGTCGCTCGACCATGAACGGCCTGGGGGCAATGAGGGCGGCCATCTCCGCGTAGTTGAAGTGGTTGCCCAGGTCGAATTCGTACATCTCGTATTCGGGAGTGAACATGTAGCTGCCGGCCCAGTCGAGATTGATGTTCTTCCAGATCCATTCGTTGAAATCGCCCGAGCAGATCGACAGGCAATAGCGCGTCAGGATCGACGGGATGCGCATCGCGACCTTGCCGCCGTAGGACAGGCCGTAATAGGCGATGCGCTCGGCATCGACGAAATCGAGTGTGACGAGCCAGTCGAGGATGCGGTCGTGTTGGCCGACGATGAACGAGTAGAGCGACAGGCCGAGCGGGTTCGCCTTGCGGACGGCCTGGCGGAAATGGTTCATGAAGATGTACGGGTTCTGCGGCGCGAACACGACGAAGCCGCGCTCGGCTAACTGCGTGCCGAAAGAGTTGTAATACTGCGTCTTCTTGTCCTTGTTGCAGACGTCAGTGGGCCGGCCTTCGAGGCCGTGCTGACAGACGACGACGGGGCGCTTCTCGCCCGACTTGATTCCCGTTGGCACGAGCAGGATGCCGTGGCAGATGACGTCCTCGTTGAGATCGAGCACGACCTCGTACGCCTTGTATTTGGGCGTCTCGTACAGGAGCCGGGTGCGCGGGTTGAGCGGCGCCTTCGATTCGGGCAGCTTGCCGATGATGTGCTCGTGGAAGTGCTTGCGCAACGGCTCCTGCGACTTTTTCAAATGGTCGAGCGACTTGGTGTCGAGCTTGACCCAGGTGTTCTTCTGCCGTTCGCGCACCGCCGGGCCGAGCTGGTTCTGCGTGAAATCGACCGCTTCATCGAACTGGCGTTTTTGGCGTGGGTCGGGCTCGAAATTCAGGCGCAGCTCTTTCGGCTCCGTCGTCCACTCGGCCCGCTGCTTGGTGCGCTTCAGACTGTCGGCATCGATCGGCGGGTCCATCAGGTCGGCGAAAGGCTTCGCTTCGAGGGTGACCAGCGATCGGCCGGCGAACGAAGTCGTCTTGCGAAATTTCTCGTACTCCAGCGCCATCGCCTTCGGATCGGTGAAGTTGAGGCTGCCCGGCGCCGCCCCGCCGCGGCGTCCCTTGGCAGGCGTCGGCGGTCCGCTGATCGCCGGCTCCTTCGTGTACTCGACGTTGACCTTGCGCGCCCCGTTCGGCGCCCCGGCAAGCATCAGCAGCTCCGCGTCGCCGAACTCCTTGAGAAGGCCGAACACGTTACGATAGATCGGTTCCTTGTGCAGATCGTTGCGATTGTTGACGTAGCCGCTGATGTTGGTGCTGGTGATGCGGGTGTCGAGCGCAGCGGTGTAGAGTGCGATCAAGCCGCCTTCGCCGTAGCCCCAAACCTCGATCGGTGTCTTGCTCATCGCAAGCCAGTCGATGGCGGCACGGACTTTCTGGACCTCGTAGCCGATGACGTGCCGGCCCATCTGATACGACATGCGATAGACGAACTCGCGGTGCGGCTGATTTGTGAACGCGTTGATCCGGTTGCTGCCGGAATACTCGGCCGATCGGCTGATCAACGTCGGCACGATGACGCGATAACCGCTTTCGGCCAGTGTGCGGGCGAACTGTGCTTCCTTCGGCACGCCTGCCGCGACGCCGACAAGTTGTTCCGGCGTCCAGTCGGCGTCCGGGATGGCGATCGCACAGGGCAGCGCCTTGGCAATGCCGCTCCGGACCGGTTGCGTCGGCTCCAGCAGCAGTCCCTCGGCGTTCATGCCCGGCAGCACGGTCCAACGCACCGCGTAGACTTTGTATCGCTTCGTGTCGGCGACCAGCGATGCTTGCTCGACGGTTGCGATCTTCGTCATCGTCACCGGAGTCACGCGCGTGTCGATGGCGCCGATCATTTTTTGGAAGCGCTCGCGGTTCGGCTTCACCGAGGCGTTGAAGCCATCGACTGACGTGAAATCGGGCTTCCAGTATTGAGCGCGATTCTTCTCGGCAAGCACCGTTTGCTTGTCGAGATAGCGATGGATGCCGTCGACCATGACCTTGGCGAAGTCGTCGTTGCCTTCGAGCAGCTTGGTGCCGGGCAACGGCTGGGCGGCGACGACGACGGGGAACAAGAGCGCGATCGATGCGGAGAGAATCATTCGCATGGTGAAAGTCCGTGGGGTAGGGGAGGTTGGTGATGATGATACGCGGCAAGACGGAGCGACGCCAGTACGCATTTCCCCGTTTAGCGCCCGCGCGGCCGACAGAACCGCGCGGGCGCTAAACGGAGAGGGGAAATCGGGGTTTCCTCGTTTCGGCGACTCGTTTATACTTCAACGAAATTCGGAGAACCAACCCATGCGAAGGATCGCGATCATCAATCAAAAAGGCGGCGTCGGCAAGACGACCACCTCCGTCAATCTCGGGGCCGCCCTGGCCCGCGCCGGCAAACGCGTCTGCATCCTCGACCTCGACCCGCAGGCCCACGCCACCACCCATCTCGGCATCGAGCCCGACGGACAGGCGCCGTCGATGTACGACGTGCTCATCGACAACAAGCCGCTCGCCGATGTTCGCACCCAGGTCGATGACAACCTCTGGCTCGTCGGCTCCGACATCAACCTTGCCGCCGCCGAGGTCGAGCTGGCGGGCGTTGTTGGCCGCGAGGTGATCGTGCGCGATCTGCTCGCCGCCGATGAGCCGTTCGATTTCGTGCTCATGGATTGCGCCCCGTCGCTCGGCGTGCTGACGCTCAATGCGCTTTGCGCCGCAAACGAGGTCTTCATTCCGCTGCAGCCGCACTTTCTCGCTTTGCACGGGTTGAGCAAGCTTCTGGAGACGACCGCCCTCGTCAGCAAGCGCATCAATCCGCACCTGCGCGTCACCGGCGTTGTCCTGTGCCTGTGCGAGGCGAACACCCGGCTCGCCCAGGAGGTCGAACGCGATCTCGGCGAGTTCCTTGGCAATTGCCGCACCAACAACGTGCCGTGGAACCAGGCCCGCGTCTTCAACGCCCGCATTCGCCGCAACATCAAGCTTGCGGAGGCCCCGAGTTTCGGCAAATCGATCTTCGCCTATGCCCCGTCGTGCCACGGCGCGGAGGACTATCTTGCGCTGGCGATGGAAGTGCTCGGCGAACCGCTGCCGCAGGTCGTGTCCGCGAAGGTGAAGGTGGTTGTGGAAGAGCCCGTTCACAGTTCGCATTGAATTGCCGCTTGCGGCTTAGCGCTCGCGCGGCGCCATGCGAGCGCTAAGCCGCAAGCGGCGGTTTGTCGATACACTGACTTCATGAGCAAGATCGCGATCCATTCGCCGCAAGAGATCGTGCCGCTTGATCGCGGCCAGCTGCGCGACATCGCCCGCGCCGTCCTCGACGGCGAATCGATCAAGGACTACGAGATCAGCCTCGCCTTCGTCGATAACTCGACCATTCATCGGCTCAACAAGCAATATCTCGATCACGACGAACCGACCGACGTGCTGTCGTTTCCGTACAGCGCCGCTAACGCGAAGAAGCTCGAAGGCGAACTCGTCATCGGCGTCGAGGTCGCGAAGGACGCCGCGGCCGAGCGCGGCCACGACGTGCAGGCGGAGCTGGCGCTTTACGTCATCCACGGGCTTTTGCATCTTTGCGGGTACGACGACAAATCGGCGAGCGCGGAGAAGGAGATGCGCGAACGGGAACGGCACTACCTTCAGCAAGCAGGATTGCCGGACCTCTTCGTTTAGCGCCCGAATGGCGCCATGCGAGCGCGAAAGGATCAAGCGACCGCATGGCGCCGCGCGGGCGCTAAACGAAGAAAACCATGTC
>JACQFG010000345.1 GCA_016200155.1 Planctomycetota bacterium
AAGCAGGAACAACGCCGGCTCGTCGAGACCGAGGCGAAGGAGCGCGTCGCCGAACGGCTGCTCGATCTGCTCCTGCCCGGCTCCAGCGCCATCGAGCCCGACAGCGAAGAAGATTCGGCCGACGCTCCCGACGACGGATCCGACCCGGACGCCCGCGAGGAGAAGCGCCGCAACCGCGAGGAAAGGGAACGGCAGAAACGCACCCGCGACAAGATGCGCGCCCGCCTCGACGCCGGCGAACTCGAGGAACGCCCCGTCGAACTCAGCGTCGAGCAACGCGCCGTTCCCGTGCAGATCTTCTCCAACCTCGGCATGGAGAACATGGACGTCGATTTCCAGAACATGTTCGAGAAGATCATGCCCAAGCAAAATCAGAATCGCCAGGTCACCATCAAGGAGGCCCGCAAGATCCTGATGGAGCAGGAATCCGAGGCCCTCATCGATCGCCAGACCGTCACAGAGAAAGCCGTCAACCTCGCCGAGAACCATGGCATCATCTTCATCGACGAGCTCGACAAGGTGTGCGGCGCCGGCGCATCGCAAGGCCCCGACGTCTCCCGGCAAGGCGTGCAGCGCGATCTCTTGCCCGTCGTCGAGGGGACGACCGTCAACACCCGGCACGGCCCGGTCAAAACGGATTACATCCTGTTCATCGCAGCCGGGGCGTTTCACATGGCCGAGCCGGGCGACCTGATGCCGGAGCTGCAAGGCCGATTTCCGATTCGCGTGGAGCTGAGCGACCTGAACCGCGACGATTTCCTGCGCATCCTGACGGAGCCTAAGCATTCGTTGACGAAGCAATACACGGAGCTGCTGGCGACGGAAGGGGTCACGCTGACGTTCACGCCGGACGGTTTGGCCGAGCTGGCCGACATCGCCATGCGCGTCAACAGCGATACGCAGAACATCGGCGCCCGCCGGCTGCACACGATCCTGGAACGGCTGCTCGAAGAGGTCAGCTACGGCGGCCCCGATCTCCCCGACAAGCAGATCGTCATCGACGCCAAATACGTGCACACCCGGCTCGACCCCGTGCTGGAAGAGGAACGCCGCAAGAAGCGGAAGCTGGGGTTCAATCTGTGAGGTCCCGATATGATGGAATATCATGCCGCATATTATGAGGGCGACGATGGCTGGATTGTGGCCTTCGTCCTGGATTTCCCGGGAGCCAACAGTCAGGGAAAGACCCTGCGCTCGGCCCGGCGGATGGTTCGGGATGCGCTGCGAATGATGGCTGAGACTCACATCGAAATGGGCGAACCGCTCCCGACGCCGAACCCAAGGGCGAAGGACAAGAAGGCGATCTTCATGGAAAAGATTCCCCTGAGCGTGCGCGTCCCGATGAAGGTGCCGTCGTGAAACGCCGCAAGCTGCTTCAACACCTGCAGCGACACGGCTGCACATTCAAAGAAGGCCGTCGGCATACGCGCGTTTTCAACCCGATAAACCGCCGCTGGAGCGCGGTGCCTCGCCATCCTGAAATCGATTCGATGCTGGCGCGTGGTATCTGCAAGCAACTGGATTTGCCCTCCCCGAGCGGAAATTGACATGAAATATGTACTGATCCTCGGAATGGTCTGCGTGATGGGCACGAACGTGAACCTTCACGCTCAGCCACCCGCGAAAATCGAAGCCATCGAGCTGGTCGGCAAGGCCACCGAATACCACTTCACGCGCAACTGGAACTCCTACTACTGGCGCGAAGACTTCACTTTCCTGCTCAAGGACGACAAGACCGGCAAGACCTGGCGCATCCTGTCGCGCGAACCGACGCCGGCCTACGACTGGCGCATGGGCACGACCTTCACGGCTCTCAAGCCCGACTGGAAGAAGGAGCCACGCGTCAAGATTGTCGGCGTCACCGGCGTCGATCGGCTGCCGGCGAAGTTCTACGACTTCAAGCTCGACGAGCCGAACATCGCGACGGCCCACCTCGTCTATGTCGAGACGGCAAAGGACGAATGGAAGCTGTACAACGCCAACAACTGGTTCCACAAATGGAGCGACCAGGCCGACCCGATCATCTATTCGCACTTTGCCGACAAGCAGGCCCCGTACGACATCTACGGCTTCATCAACGGCCAGGCCGCCCGGTTCTCGAAGAAGTCGCAGGAGTTGATCGAGAAGCACAAGGGCGCCCGCATGTTCCACGGCGTCATCCGGACCAACAAGGACCTGGAGTTCGGCTACGAGATCGACGTGCTGCACCTCGTCGGCCCCGACAAGGGGGGCAACGGCGTGGTGTTCCACGGCGATCCCAAGACACTGGTGGGGCTGGACAAGAAAAAATAGATCGCAACCTCAGCGATCGATCCGGCAATCCGGCAATGCTTTGCGCAGTTCGGCAACCACGCGGCATTCACCCGCGTGCTCTTGAGGTTGATCGACAGCAAGCTGCCTTCCCACAATTTTCGTGCAGACCCCTTTACGCCGACGCGATCCTTTCGGTATCATTCAACCAGCGGAACCTCACGAGGTGGTGGAATGAAGTCCTCTGCGCTGCAAACGATTGAGAAAGAACTCCCGCAGCTCTCGCGCCAGGAACAACTATGGTTGATCGAGCATCTTACGAAAGATCTTCGCAAGCAGGCGCCGCCACCGAACTTTGAGGCCGATCTTATTGAGATGTCGAAAGACCCCCAGATCCAGCAAGAAATCCGCGCTATTGAAGCGGAATTCATGGGTACGGAAGAGGACGGTTTGGAGGGTCTGTGATGGCGATTCAGCGCGGCGAGATTTATTTCGTAAGTCTCAACCCGGTCGTTGGCCGGGAACAGGCAGGGCTGCGTCCCGTGTTGGTTCTGTCAAGCGACAAGATCAATCGTCTGCCGTTGGTGGTGACCGTCGTCATCGGAACGAAGGCGTCCAATGTCAAGCAGGCCTTCGCATCAACGGTATTGGTCCCGCCCGAGGAAAGCGGCCTCCCGATCGAGACGGCCTCCTTGTGTTTTCAAGTTCGTTCTCTCGATGCTTCGCGGTTTCCCGACCAACCTGCTGGAAAGCTCTCCGATCCCTGCCTGGCCCAAGTTGAGAACGCAGTGCGTTGGTGCCTGGAGTTGTAGTGGCGAAGCACGACAAGCAACCATCGAGGCTCCAATGCGACTCTGTTCCCTTCTGCTCGTAATGCTGCTCGCCCTCCCGACGGCAGCCCAACCGCCGAAAGTCACGCCCGGCAATCGCCTCGCCTACCTTGGCGATCTCGATCCGTACTATCCGCACACCAAGTTCCCCAAGCTCATCACGCCGCAGTGGGTCGGCGAACCCGACGTGGACGCCGTCGTCGTCCTCGCCATCGATGACATGAAGGACCCCAAGAAATACGAAACCTTCCTGCGGCCCATTCTCAATCGGCTCAAGAAGATCGATGGCCGGGCGCCTGTCAGCATCATGACGTGCGATGTCAAGCCGAACGATCCGCAACTGCAAACCTGGCTCAAGGAGGGCTTGAGCCTCGAAGTACACACGGTCGATCATCCGTGCCCGTATTTCAGGCCGGGGTTCGCGAAGGCCAAGGACACCTACGACCGCTGCGTCGATCGGATGAACGAGATTCCGAACAACTGGCCGGTCTGCTATCGGATGCCGTGCTGCGATTCGATCAACACGCCGAGCCCGCGGCACTGGGCGGAGGTCTTCAACAAGACGACTTCTCCGGTCGCTAACGCTCCCGGCTCGCCGCCCAAGGGTGGCGAGAATTTCCTGACGCTCGATTCGTCGGTGTTCACGGTGTTCACGTCGGACGATCCGGAGTTGCCGAAGGAACTCGTGCTGGACGAGGGCAAGGAGCGCTTCAAGAAGTATTTGCCGATGGACCGCGACTTCGTCAACTGGATCGAGAACTATCCGTATCCGTATGTGATCGGCAAATATTGCTGGCAGTTCCCGTGCATGACGCCGAGCGACTGGCAGGCCCAGCACCTGCACAAGCCGAACAATCCGCTGACCTTGCGCGACTGGAAGGCAGCCCTCGACTGCACCGTTATCAAGAAGGGCATCTTCAACATGGTCTTTCACCCGCACGGCTGGATCAAGGCCGAGCAGGTGATCGACTTCATCGACCACGCCGTCGCCAAGCACGGCAAGAAGGTCAAGTTCCTCACCTTCAAGGAGGCCGCCGACCGATTGCAGAAATCGCTGCTCACCAAGGGCCAATGGCGCGGCGCCGCCGACAGCGTCTTCATCGCCGACGTCAACAACGACGGCTATCTCGACGTCGTCGACCTGCGCCCTCGGCGCGAAAAGACGTACCTGTGGGACACCGAGTTCTCGCACTGGCGCGTCGTGCCGATGCCGGACCACACGCTTGGCAGCATCTTCCAGAGCAGCGATTACTCGTTCGGCGTCCTGCACAAGAACGGCAAGGCGTCGATGGCGTTTCGCCACTTCGCACCGCCGATGGACGGCCTAGGTTTCGTCGATCAGGGCGTCTGCCATTTCGACGGCGCCAAGTGGATCAACGACAAGGCCATGCGCAGCGTCTTCCGCGAAAAGCAGGGCGCCAAGTTCCCGCAGTTCCATCGCCTCGTCGATCTCGACGGCGACGGCGTCTGCGAGATGATCGACGTCAACGGCAAGGCGTTTCGCTATGAGCCCGGCAAGGACTGGCAGCCGTTGCCGTTCGCCCTGCCCGTCGGCAAGGAAACGCTGAACGCGGGATTGATGTTCGTCGACCTGACAGGCAAGGGCAAGCTCGACGTCGTCTATTCGAATGAGAAAGAGTACGGCGTTCATCGCTTCAACGACATGAAGACCGGCTGGAACAAAGGCAAGGGCGGCAAGCCCGGCGACGCCACCGCGATCCCGATGATCTCTCGCAACGGCACCAACAATGGCTGCTGGGCCCACTCCGGTCAATTGTGGTGGGCCAATGAGGACACGGTGCTCTTGAAGAACAACGTCGATCGCCGCGCCTTCAAGGATTTGCTCCAAGAGAAGTGACGCAGGAAGCCCAGGGGTGAGGGTACTTCCGAACCCCTGGGAAACGGAGTACCTCGCATGCCCGCCATCCCCATCGCCAAGCCGGAGTCCATCGGCCTCGATCCGGCCGCCCTGCGCCGCGCCGACGAACTCGTGCAGCGCTGGATCACCGAGGACCGCATGCCCGCGGCGAGCTGGACCGTCGGCCGGCGCGGTCGCATCATCGAGCCGCGCCTCGTCGGCCGGCAACGCGCCGCCAAGGACGCGCCGGCGATTCGCAAGGACGCTCTCTTCCTCATCGCGTCGATCACCAAGCCCGTCACCGCCACCGCGATCATGATGCTGCTGGAGCGCGGCCGGCTCGCGCTTGACGATCGCGTCGCCGACTATGTGCCCGCGTTCGCCGCCAATGGCAAGCGCGACGTGCTGATCCGTCATCTGCTCACGCACACCTCCGGCCTGCCCGACATGGTCCCCGACAACGAGAAGCTGCGCCGCGCCCATCGTCCGCTGGCGATGTTCGTGCGCGACACGTGCCGATTACCGTTGATGTTCCCGCCGGGCACGCGCGTCAACTATCAGAGCATGGGCATCCTGATGCTCGCCGAGATCGTGCATCAGATCACCGGCTCGACGCTCCCCGACTTTCTGGCGAAGGAAGTCTTCGGCCCGCTGGAGATGCCCGATACGTCGCTCGGCGTGCAAGGTCCGCGCCGTGAACGCATCGCCGGCATCCGCGTTCCCGCCGCCCTGGAGAAGGAGGACTGGAACTGGAACGGCGCCTACTGGCACGGCCTGGGCGTACCGTGGGGCGGACTGATCACGACGCCCGCCGATTTCGCCCGCTTCTGCCAGATGATGCTCGGCGGCGGCGCACTGGGCCGGGTGCGCATCCTCAGCCCGGCGTCGGTGCGAGCGATGACGATGAACCAGCTCGCCGCCATGCCCGCGGTCCCGGAGGAGGAACGCCGCTGCCGCCCCTGGGGCCTCGGCTGGCGTCTGAACTGGCCCGCCCACTCCGCCAACTTCGGCGACCTGCTAGGCCCGCGCGCTTACGGCCACTGGGGCGCGACGGGAACCCTGTGCTGGATCGACCCCGAAGCGGAGGCGTTCTTCATCCTCTTCACGACCCAGCCGCAAGAGCCGGAGGGCCGGTTCTTGGCAAGGCTGTCGAACGCGGTGCTGGCGGCGTTGGTGTAGCGTCCGAGTTCGTTCCATTGATTCCCACACACACACCGATTTTGGAACGATGGAACGAACTCTGTGAAAAACGGCACAAACCAGTCTGAAATGGTAGAATGACACAACATCGCTACGTTCGCGCGTGCATTTTTTCGTGAGAAAACGATCATGAGCCAAACGCTTACCGTGGAAATCGACGATCGGGTCTATGAGGTGATCCGCAAGCAAGCGGAAGGGGCCGGCACATCCCCTGCACGGGTTGCCGGCGCCGCGCTGGAGCAGCGGTTCAATGGCAAGCCCAAAGCCGCCGACACGCGGACGGAAGCGGAGAAGGAAGCGGCCAACCAACGATTCCGAAGCCTGTTCGGCTCGGTCGATCTGGGCCATCCTATCGGAATCGACAACGAGCAAATTGACGCCGATCTTGCGCGCGAGTACGGGGATCCTCACGAGGCAAGCTGATGTTGCTCGATACCTCCGGACTATTGTGTTTGCACCACAAGCCGGAACCATTCCATGTTCTGGCGTGCTCGCTCTATGACGCCGCAACGATTCGGCTGACGCACAGCTACGTCCTCGCCGAGTTTGTGGCGTTGGCGCATGCGCGGGGCGTGCCCCGCCGCGATGCGCTGACGTTTTGTGCCGGCCTGATCGACGCGCCGAAGGTTGAGGTCGTCTGGGTGGACGAATCGCTCCACCGGGAAGCGCTGGCATTGCTGTTGGCCCGGCTCGACAAGACGTACAGCTTGTGCGACGCCGTGAGCTTCATCCTGATGCGTCGTCACGGGCTGACGGACGCCCTCACCACGGACCGCCACTTCGAGCAGGAAGGGTTCCGGCGGTTGCTGGCGGCGTCATAGCACGATACGCCGCCGAAGCGGAGCCGGCGGTTCCGCATTGGCGCGTGAGCGTGGATTGGATTTTTTCGTGATCGTCAATCGTCTCGAACGGACGACACGGGATGATTGACAACGGATGGCGCCCATCGTAAGCTCACCGTAAATCGTAGGAGTGTTCCGACCTATATTAATCGTCGTGCGAACTTCACACATTGAGGCATCGATCATGTCCGCCCCAGAGCGTTCTGCCCATGAAGAGAAGCCTGCTGAAGAGATTTTGTTTGCACTCCCGATTCCTGAACCAAGCGAACTTCTGGGTAGGGATCACACGCTGAACGGTGGGATACTGTTCGGTCTTGATGGTTACGTGGTCGAGATTCAAGCACGAGCCATGTCGGTGCTCAAAAAGCCGACCCCTTGGCGATGGGCGACAAAGATATCTGGCATGGCTCGCGGTGCAATTCAGGAATCTCTCGATCGCATTGCCGGCTCGTTCTCCAAGATTGGGATGCCCGACACGGATGTTGAGATCTTGGTCAACTTGGTTCCCGCGGACCTTCCGAAGGAGGGAACTTGGCTGGACTTGCCATTGGCCATAATCTTGTTG
>JACQFG010000346.1 GCA_016200155.1 Planctomycetota bacterium
CGCATCCACCGCTCGAACCTCGTCGGCATGGGCATCCTGCCGTTGCAATTCAAGCAAGGCGAGAACGCCGACAGCCTCGGCCTGACCGGCGAGGAGGTTTACGACATCACCGGCCTGGCCGACGCCCTCGCCAAGGGCAGCAAGACGATCACCGTCAAGGCCGGGTCGAAGTCGTTTCAGGCGATCGTCCGCATCGACACGCCGCAAGAGGTCGAGTACTATCGGCATGGGGGCATCTTGCAATACGTGCTGCGACAGTTGCTGGCGGGGAAATAATGCTTGCACCATGATATCGCATGTGATACTATCCAGCATGAGGAAGTTGAATGGCGAAAGTGAAGTACACGCTGTTGCTTCCTCTGAATTACAACGACGGTTCGGTCGTTCCGCGCAAGGTGCGTACCCGAATTCTTGATGAGATTTTTGATCTTGCGGATGGGTACGGTCAGGCGGGCGAGGTGACGGGGGCGTACCGAATGAGGGACAGATCCAAGAAGATCGATCGCTCATTGATTATTTGGATTGGCATTCACGAAAAGCAAAGAGCGGCACTGAAACGGCTCGTCGCCAAATTTGCCCGCGAATTGGGCCAGGAATCGCTTTATCTCGAACGCACCAGCAGCACCATCGAGTTCATTCGACCGCTGCCGCCAGAGAACGACACATGAAAACGAGACCCGGTGAGTTGCTGAAGGCCGCCCAGCGTGAAGCCGCCAATGTCACGACATGGGCGGACCTCTCGAATTTCCTGTTCGACCCGGACGTCGGTCTTATCACGAAGGCGTACCCGGTCGGTCCGGAACGCAGCAAGTTCATGAGGTCCCCGGAATACAAGTCAATTCGCCAGCTCATCGACGACGTGGAAGATCGCACGGGACTGATGGAAGGGGCGGTACCGAAGAAGAGCGGCAAGTTTGTCGTCCGGCTGCCACGCTCGTTGCACGCCGCCCTTGAAGCCGAGGCCGAACGCGAAGGCGTGAGTCTCAATCAGTTGGTGGTCGCGAAACTGTCGCTGCCGATGTCTCATTTGTTGTCTTCGCAACTCGCCTCTTGACAACTTGGGGAGTCAACTATGCTTCGCTGGTCCATGCGTCTCACCCTCGTCGCGTTCTTCGCCGTCGGTGTCTATGTCCTCCTTCCCGACGTCGAACCCGTCGGCGCTCAGGAGAAGAAGAAGGACAAGAAAAAAGACAAAAAGACCGGCGTCGAAATCACCTTCCCGCCCAAGCTCGAAGGCGGCAAGGACATCGTCACCGTCACCTCCGACGACTTCCTCAAGGCGCCCGCGACCATCGGCAAGGATGTCGCCATCGCCAAGACGGCGCCGACCGTCGACTTCATGTACTATCCGGGCCAAACCTACGCCGCCAAGATCTGGTCCAACTGGGGCGACGGGCTCGCGGTCAACGGCAAATACTATTCCTCCATCGGCGATCACGACGCGCCCAAGGGCAATGCTTACGTCTACGAATACGACCCGGCCAAGAAGACGATGCGCCTGCTCACCGATCTCGTCAGCGTCCTCGGCAAAATGCTCGGCTATCTGCCCGGCAAGATCCACGGCCGGCTCGACATGGGCAAGGACGGCTTCCTTTACTTCTCCACCCATCGCGGCGCCACCAACGTCACCACCGACGCCTTCGGCTACAAGGGTGACTGGATCATCAAGTGCGACCCGAAGACCGGTAAAGCCGAGATCGTCGCCCACGGCCCGGTGCCCAAACATTGCATTCCGAACAGCGTGCTCGATCCCGAACGCATGATCTTCTACGGCGGCACCGCGCCCGGCAGCGGCAAGGACGACGTCAACGGCGTACAGTTCTTCGCCTTCGACGTCGTCAACAAGAAGCTCCTCTACTCCTGCCCCGATGGGCCGCCGCGCTACATGATCCTCGCCAACTCCACCGGCAAGGTCTACTACGTCCCCGGCAGCGACGGCAACGTCGGCCCCATGATGCGCTACGACCCCGCCAAGCCCGCCGCCGCCCCCGTCAAAATTGACGCCTCGCTCGGCCTGCGCTCCGCCACCCAGGAAACCAGGGACGGCATGGTCTACACCGTCTCCAAGGGCTCCAAAAAAGGATCCGGCTCGACGCTGTTCTCGTTCAACACGAAGACCGAGAAAGCCCAGGAGATCGGCCCCGCCGCCGTCGGCACCAACGAGTACATCACGTCGATCGATGTCGATCCGACGGGCCGTTACCTCTACTACATCCCCGGCGCTCACGGCGGCAGCCAGAACGACGGCAGCGCGGTCGTGCAGTACGACGTCAAGACGAAGACGCGAAAAGTGATCGCCTTCCTGCACCCGTACTTCAAGGACAAGCACAACGTCGCGCTCGCCGGCACCTTCAGCAGCGCCATCGATCCCACCGGCGAACGGCTCTACATCACCTGGAACGCCAGCCGCGGCAGCCGAGCCTGGGACTGCTGTGCGTTGACGGTGATCCACCTTCCGGAAGCGGAACGGCGGCCGTGAGAAAATAATCCACGAAGGGCCACGAAGTTCACGAAGTGAAGACTACTACTCGAAGTCCCCTCTTCGTGAACTTCGTGGCCCTTCGTGGATGAATCTTATCCACCGCTGGTGTAGCGCCGCCAGGCTCGGGGGATGCCGTCGCCGGGCACGTCGGCGAAGGTTACCGGGATGGTCACCCATCGTTTGTCGATGTAGCGCGTCACCTCGAAATGCAGGTGGGGCGAGGTGCTGTAGCCGACGTTACCGCTTTCGCCGATCACCTCACCCTGCGCGACGCGTTGCCCTTTCTTGACGCGAGCGCCGTTCTTGCGCAGATGAAGGTATTGGGCCAACGTGTTGTCGTCGTGACGGATACCAATTACGTTGTGGGGCGCCGTCAATCAATTGCCGTCATTATGATCGATGACGTTCACGATGAGTCCGCCGCGTGCCGCACAGACTTCGGCGCCGACCGGCATCGTGAAGTCATAAGCGTACTGCTCGAAACCGCGATGGCTGACGACGCCGCGATTGCTCTGGCCGCACAG
>JACQFG010000356.1 GCA_016200155.1 Planctomycetota bacterium
AAACATGAGCGCGGCCGCCGACAACTTGGAGGGATCGGTGTCCCACCAAATGAACGTGTGCGTATCCACGATTCCCTTCATGGCTCACCATTCCAGAATTCATCCGGCAAAGGGGCATCGAAATCGTCCGCAATTTGAATCGAGCCAGGGTGCAGTCCTGGGATGCGCGCCCCCGGATGCTGGCACAGAACAATATGCGCTATGGGAATATTGTGGTCCACGATCACCAGCTCCGACGACAGTGTCGCCGATTTGACGGCCTTCACCATCTCAGGGGGTAGCTCGTTCAACTCAAAAACGGTAGCTGCCATTGGATCACCTCTTCCATGAATTCTACCAAACACCGATAACCATCACAATCAGAACCCGTGGCTAAATCCGCTCAGGACCGCTCGGTTCAACCTATCGCTTCTTCATATGCACATCGTACCAGTCTGCAATCAGTTCCATATCGCTGAGAATCGTGAACCAACCGTGCCCGGCGCCTTTGCGCACGTGCAGGTCGCTCTTGACCTTTGCCTCTTTCAGCTTGGCGAGAAAAGTCTCGGACTGCTGGATCGGCACCAGCTCGTCCTTGTCGCCGTGGAAGAGCAGCGTCGGCGGCGTCTTGGCCGTCACGTGGTAGATCGGCGAGATGTCCTTGTAGATCGACCGCAACTTGGCTTCGTCGGTGATCGATTTATACAGCCCTTCCTTGGCGTCGAACTCCTTGAAATCGTGGACGGCGCGGAAGGCGATGCCGTGGTCCTTGACGTTCTTGAAGGTCTTGTTCGCGGCGCCATAGTTTAGATAATCGGTCGGCGGAAAAAAGGCGGCCACGGTCTGGACGTTGCTATCGACGCGGTCCACCGGATCGCTCGCGTTCGGCTTGCCCGGCTGAGGCGACGTAGCCACGAGCAGCGCCAGCAGGCCGCCGGAGGAGCCGCCGCAGATGGCGATGCGGTGCGGGTCGACCTCGTACTTCTTGGCGTTGTAACGGATGTAACGAACCGCCCGCTGGATGTCGTCGCGGATCTCCGGCACTGTGTAGCGAGGCTGGCTGCCATGGACTACGTGGAAACACGTGTAGCCGCGTTTCGCCAGTTCCGCGTGAAAGAGAGGCTGAATGATATCCACCGATGACTTGAATACGCCGCTGGCGACCATCACGACCGCGGCCCCGTTCGGTTTGCCGGTCGGCCGAAAGACCTCCATCGTCAGCGCAAGGCCGTCTTTGCGGCCGTAGATGACATCGCTGATCCGCGCCGGCTTCTTTTCATCAGCGCCGGCAACCGCGGGCGCAAAGGCGATCACCATCGCCGAAATACAAGGTATGAGGCTTTTCAATCGAAAATCCCTCCGGCATATCGAAGGTCGATGTCCTCCACCTTATCAACCTATGATTTTCATCGCAACACAAAAGCGGGCCAAGTGTTCGGCTGATATTTTCCGAATCGTCACAATTGCTCAACTGGCAAGCATTCCGCGCATTTCCCGCAAAATGTTGCCTGTTAAGTTGTGCGGTCTATACGGACTTTGCCGATTGTGCTATGTTTAGCTTAAGCAAAGTTGGATTTTTTGCGGATCCCCCCAGCACGTTCTTGCAACACCTCAAGGTAGAATTAAGCTGTCAATAGCGACGGTGCGTTGCGTCCGCCTGGCGCGGATTGAACGGGTAGGATGGCCCCCTGCGCACCACGGTTTTCGACTTTGCGAACATGTAGGTCAGGCTTTCCAGCCTGACTGTCAGGCTGGAAAGCCTGACCTACCATGAATCAGGTCAAGTTCCAAGAGGAGTGGGCCATGCGAATGTTGTTGGCGGGTTTGAGTGTGGTGTGCGTGTGGGCGAGCGTCGTGGCGCCCGCGTCCGCCGGTTGGGACAACGTGTTCCAGCCGACGCTGTTCGAACGCTGGCGCCGGCCGACGGTGACGAACTATTACGTGGCGCCGGCCGTGGTCGCGCAGTATGCCCCGCCGGTGGTCGCGCAGTATGCCCCGCCGGTCGTGGCGCATTCGGCGCCGTGCGATCCGTGTCAGAAATGCACGACGAACTACGTGCAGCGCAGCTACTATCAGCCCGTCACGACGATGGAGACGCGCACGATCCAGGAACAAGTCACGACGATGCAGACGAGCTATTACTACGCTCCGGTCACAACCTATCGCTACAGCGCCTACTACGATCCTTGCTCGTGCAGCTATCAACAGGTCGCGGTGCCGCAGCAATCGTATGAGCTGCGTGCGAAGAGTTGCCCGGTGCAGAGCTGGGTGTCGCGCTGCGTCCAGGTGCCGGTGCAGAGCGTGCAAAAGGTCGATTACTGGCAGCCGGTGACGACGTGCTGCTCGACGACGCTGGGCGCTCCAATCATGGGAGCCGCGCCTCCCGCACAGATGATGCCGCAGGCACAGCCGGTCCCCGAATTGCCGCCGAGCATCACCGGTCAGAAGACGCCGGCCAAGCCGACGATGATGGATCAATATTACTATCAGCCGAAGATCGAGACGCCGCCGGAGATTCGCGGCAACACGTCGCCGTCGTCGCAGCCAAAGCTGGGCCTGCCGCTGCCGCCGCAAGTGCAGCCGCAGCAGCCGCCGGTCAAGCTCGACCGCATCGCCGTCGGCCCGGATTCGCACGTCGACGGCCAGGTCGTCCGCAGCGACAGCAGCCCCAAGGCCAACGCCAAGGTGCTGTTCATCAACGCCTCGACCGGCAAGCGCCAGACGGTGGTCGCCAACACCGCCGGCCGTTTCCAGGTCGACCTGCCCGCGGGAAGCTGGCACGTCTACACCCACGGCGCCGACGACGTGCCGATCTACCAGAACCGCATCGACGTCAACGGCGCCCAGAATCGGCAAGTGACCCTGGTGAGCCGCAGCAACTGAGCTTTGCTGAAACCGCATTCTTGGAGAAGCCCGATCGGCGACGATCGGGCTTTTTTGTTATTGACAGGTTTGATGCCGCGGTCATGCAATAGACGGTGGCGAGGCGCTTCAATGAAGAAACTCGCGTTCCCACTGATCTATAACACCTGAATCCAGGCCATCACCACTCCCCGCTCGTCATCTGCCGCAGCGTTTCCGCGTCCGCCGGCGCATAGGCGCTCGGCTCCATCGTCCAGCTTGCTCGGCCTTGCGTCAGGCTTCTGACCTTGTCGGAGTAATCGAACATCTTCGCGAGCGGCACCAGCGCCTCGACCACGCGCAGCTTGCCGCGCGTGATGACCTCGCGAATCTCGGCACGGCGGGCATTCATGTCGGCGGTCACGGGGCCCAGGTATTCCTCCGGAATCATCACCTCCGTGCGCATCACCGGTTCCAGCAGCGTCATGTTGCCCTTGAGCGCCTTGTTGACCGCGTCGAAGCCGGCGGCCTGGAATGCGATCTCGTTCGACAGTTCCTCCTGCATCTGGGCGGCCTTCAGCGTCGCCCTGACGCCGATCACCGGATAGCCCAGCTCGCCCGACTGCAGCGCCCCGCGGATGCCGTGCTCGGCCGACTCCATCAACAGCGGCGGCAGCGTCTCGGCCGGAATCTTGTTGACGACCTCGATCCCCTTCTCCACCTTGATCGGCTCGAACTCGACCGAGAGCTTGGCGAACAGCCCTGTCGCGCCGACGTGCTTGACGCATTCCCCTTCGACCTTGATCGCCCTCTTGAGCGTTTCGCGGTAGCTGACGCGCGGCTTCGACACGCGCACCTTCAGGCGGAAATCGCGTTCGAGCCGATGCTTCTTGACTTCGAGGTGCAAGATGCCCATGCCGCTCATCAGCATCTGACCGGTGTCGGCGTCGACGCGCCAGATGAACGTCGGATCCTCGCGCTTGAGTCGATCGAGCGCTGCGGTCAGCTTGTCCTTGTCGCCCGATGATTCCGGCTCGATCGACATGCTGACGACCGCCTCGGCAAACTGAATCTGCTCCAGCACGATCGGATGCTGGGGATCGCACAGGGTGTCGCCGGTGATCGAGTCCTTCGGGCCGATGATGCCGACGATGTCGCCGGCGTAGGCGATCGGCATGTCGTCGCGGTTCTTCGGGTCGGCCAGAATGTGATAGATCTTGCTGGCGAACTCCTTGACCTCTTTGGGCGGATTGAAGTATCGGCAATCGGGGTTGACCACTCGGCTGTTGGCTTTCAGGGTGCCCGAGTAGATGCGCACGTAATAGAGGTCGCCGTGCGTGTCGGCGCTGATCTTGAACACCAGGCCGGCGAACGGCTCCTTCGCATCGGGCTTGCGCGATTCCTCCTTGTCCTTCTTCTTTGGATTGCGACCCGTAACAGGAGGACGTTCGAGCGGATTGGGCAGGTAGTAGCAGACGGCATCCATGAGCGGCTGTATGCCGGCGTGCTCGCGGCCCGACCCGCACAGCACAGGTTGAATCTGCCGGGCCAGCGTTTGCTCCCGGATGACCTGGCGCAGCGTCGCCAGCGGGATGTCCTTGCCTTCAAGGTAGAGCGATGTGATCAGGTCCTTGTCGTCGTGCTTGGTCAGCATTTCAAAGAGATACTCGCGCCAGCGCTCGACGTCGGCTTTCATCTCTTCGGGAACGTCGGTGGTGTGAAACGATTTGCCCTCGGTCTGCGGATCGGCGAAGAACGCTTTTCTTTCGAGGATATCGACGACGCCGCGAAACGGCGTCGAGCTGTCCTTGACAGAGCCGCTGCCGACGGGGATGGTGAGCGGGGCCGGCGTGCCTTCGAGGCGTTCCTTGACTTCGCTGAAGGCGTTCTCGAAGTTGGCGCCGACGACGTCCATCTTGTTGATGAACACGAGCCGCGGGACCTGGTACTTGTCCGCCTGCCGCCAGACGGTTTCGGACTGGGCCTCGACGCCTTTCTGAGCATCGAAGACGACGACGGCGCCGTCGAGCACGCGCAAGCTGCGCTCGACCTCGGCGGTGAAATCGACGTGGCCCGGCGTGTCAATCAGATTGACGGTGCAGTCGCGCCAGGTGAATGGGACGCAGGCGCTGTAGATGGTGATGCCGCGTTCCTGCTCCGGGATCGTAATCGGTCTCCGTGGTGCCGGCGTCAACGGTGCCGAGCTTGTGCTTGGCGCCGGCGTAATAGAGAACGTGGTCCGTGGTCGTGGTCTTGCCGGCATCGATGTGAGCGATGATGCCGATGTTGCGGACCTTGGTGAGATCGAACGTAGCCATGATCAAGCAGGGGTTAGGGGTTAGGGGCTAGGGGTTAGCATACGCAATCAAATGAGAAGGGGTCAGGGATCAAGGTTCGGACCCTGACCCCTGACCCCTGACCCCTAACCTCTGCTTACCAGGCAAAATGCGCAAACGCCTTGTTCGAGTCGGCCATCTTGATGGTGTTCTCGCGCTTGGTCATGGCCTCGCCTTCCTTGCGGTAGGCGGCCATCAGCTCGTCGGCCAGACGCAGGAACATCGGCCGGCCACCCTTGCCGCGGCAGGCAGCGAGGATCCAGCGAATGGAGAGACTTTGCTGGCGCGTACGGTTGACTTGCATCGGCACCTGGTACGTCGCCCCGCCGACACGTTTCGAGCGGACCTCGATCGGCGGCTTAACGTTCTCGACGGCCTGCGTGAAGACGTCGATCGGACTCAGGTCCGGAAAGCGTTTCTTGATCTGGGCCATCGCGCCATAGAAAATGCGCTGCGACGTGGCTTTCTTGCCTTGCCACATCAGGCAGTTGATGAATTTGGACGCCAGCTTCGACCCGTAAACCGGATCGGGGGTCAGCGTGGTGGCACTCGCAGTTCGTCGTCCCATAGGTGTTCATTCCAAATGCTGTTCACGTTTAGCGCTTGCGTGGCGCTTTGCGAGCGCTAAACGTAAACGACAAACTCAGTTCAAACTCGGTTCGGGAATCCGTTCATATGTCCGCGCCCGCATCACGCCATGAATCGATCCGTCCGGCGTGAAGATCACCTGGTTCCTGGCCCGGCAGCCAGGACAGACAATTTTGACGGCGGCCCCGTCGTTGTCCGCGACGCCTTGCCCCTCGCATTGCAGCGTCGCCTCGATGGGGTCGCCACACCCCGTGCACAAAAACTTCAGGCAGACCAAAAGACTTAACATGCAACATTCGTCCTCGAAGGTGAGGGATTCCAGACCATCCGCACTCCGGCGAAGAAGCGCGGACCCATTCCAACCCATCAGCGAGGGGAAATCACGCGCCTTCCTTCTTGGCGCCGTATTTGGAACGAGCTTGCTTGCGATCCGCCACTCCTTGCGAATCGAGCACGCCCCGAATGATGTGGTAACGGACGCCCGGCAAATCGCGGACACGGCCGCCGCGAACCAGGACGATCGAGTGTTCCTGCAAGTTGTGGCCTTCGCCCGGGATGTAGGCGGTAACTTCGATGCCGTTGGAGAGACGGACGCGGGCCACTTTGCGCAATGCCGAGTTGGGCTTCTTCGGCGTCATCATCTTCACTTGCAAGCACACGCCGCGCTTCTGGGGACAACCGGTCATGGCCGGGTGCCGCGGCTTGCGCGTCTGCACGATGCGGCCTTTTTTCACGAGCTGGTTGATCGTCGGCATGAAAGCTCCGTTACCGTAACAGTACGTGCCCCGGTGTTGCCCAGGGCACTAAAGAGATACCTTATTCGCAGCTGGTTTTTGGGTCAAGAGTAAAGCGAGAAAAATGGGTCAAGGGCAACCGGCACGACCCGCCGATGCTCTTAGGCCAACGTCTAAAAAAAACTGCTGTCCGGACCGCGAAGGTGATATCCTTTTGCATACCGGGTGAATGATCGGATGTTCAAAAACAACCCGATCAGCGTCCCTGGATCAAACCTAAGGAGAACCGATGCGTTACCTTGATTGCCGCGACATCCACGGCGCCAGTGTCGAGGAGATTATGGAAGAATTGAGTGAGCGCCGGGCCGAGTACGGCATTGGCGACGACGACCTTTTCAGTGTGAGTGTCCGCGACGCCGCGCAACCGCATAGCATGTACGACGCCAAGGCGCCTGGCGGCAGTCGGAAATCCAAGGTCATCGTCTCCATCTTCTTCTGGCGTGACCAACCCGCTTGATGTCTGGGCTCGGTCGATTTCTCAAAACGTCACATCAGTGATAGGCTTCTGATTCTATGCTTACCGAGACGACCGATGTAACCACCCAATTTCATGGTCACCATGTTCGCCACATGATCAGCTTGAACACCAAGTGGATTACGGAAGAAATAATCGTCCGGCTCCTCGGTAATTAGCTTCGTCGAGCAAGAATTCAAGAAGCGTTTCCACGACATCTTCCAGATAGGCTGCGCTATGATAAATGCGGTCGGCATCGGAAATGGTGAACACTGGCAGGCTCTGGACAGTCCCCTCGCGGCGGATGGTGGCCTCCAGGGAGTCGTCGGATTCGAGGTTGCGATTGTCGGTCAAGAGGTAGAGCCCTTTTGCTTGACAGTACCGCCAGACGACATCGTCCTTTGCTTTGCGATCGAGGCCGACCGCTTCGAAATGAATCAGCTTTAAATGGAGGTGATCGCGGAATGCGCGCCAAGCGTCAGTGTCCAACCGCATCGAGATCAAGTCCCCGTGACCATCGATATTGGTGTCAATCAGGAGTGTGGGCACCGTTCTTCTCCGCTTGCTCTTGAATCCTTTTGTGCATCTTCTCCTTGAGTCGGGCGATGCGTTCTTCGAACGGGGTGGATCGATCTACCGGATACTTCGCTTTCTGTTCCTCGATTGCTTTGCGCCGCCACTCCTCGACGCGGCGATCCTTCTCGACCAGCTCATCATGGTGATCTTTGACGTAATCGACAACCGCATCGAATTCCTCGCGCGTGAGCGTCGGCATGGCTCGGTGGATGAAGTCGAAATCGTAGCCGCGGTGAAGGTAGAAGAAGACATCGAGCACGGTGAGCCGATGCCCTTCGATCTGCGGGCCACGACCGATATCGACGATACGCGCGGCTTTCATGAAACGTCTCCTTGTTCGTATCGTAACCGAACAACGGTTAAGCAACAAGATTTGCTGCGGAAGATTTGCAATACAGGCCGAGGTATGCCAAGAGGACCAACAGAACCACCCGTCGGGCATGGTCCTCTTGGTCCTCTTGGCTAATTGATTTGCGCCGCCCTTACTCCTTTGCAACGGCAGCCGCCGGTTCTGGCGCGACGTGCGGCGCCGTCAGGGCTTCGAGGGCATTCGGATAAATGCGCACCTCGGCCTCCTGGTGCGTCTGGAAGCCGGTGCCTGCGGGGATGAGGTGGCCGAGAATGACGTTTTCCTTCAGCCCGACGAGGTAATCGACCTTGCCCGACAGCGCCGCCTCGGTGAGCACCTTCGTGGTCTCCTGGAAGCTCGCGGCCGAGATGAAGCTGTCGGACTGCACGGCGGCCTTGGTGATGCCCAGAAGCTGCGTGCTGCACGTGGCGGGCACCGGGTTCTCGTGCGTCGGCGGCGTCTTGTCGTCGGCTTCGAGGCTCGCTCGCACCTCTTCATACGCTTCCTTGGTGACGAGCTTGCCCACCTCGTACTTCGAGTCGCCGGGGTTCTTGATTTTCACGCACTCCTTCAGGCGGTTGTTCACCTCGCGGAAGGCAAAGCGATCGATCACGGAGCCCGGCAGCAATCCGGTGTCGCCCATGGTCTCGACCTTGACCTTGCGGAGCATTTGCGAGATCGTGATCTCGATGTGCTTGTCGTCGATATCGACACGCTGGCTGCGGTAGACCGACTGCACTTCGCGGACCAGGTAGTTCTGCACCGCTTCCAGGCCGCTGATGCGGAGAATGTCGTGCGGGACCAGCGGACCGTCGACGAGCGGATCGCCGGCCTTGACGTAGTCGTTGGTGTGGATGCGCATCGGCTTGCCGCGCGGGACCATGTGTTCGACTTCCATGCCGGTGGGTTTGCCGTTGTCGTCGGTCGATTCGACGATGATGGCGCGTTTGCCCTTCTTGGTTTCGCCAAGCCGAACGCGGCCGGAGATTTCCGCCATGACGGCCGGATCGCGCGGCCGCCGCGCCTCGAAGATCTCGGTGACGCGCGGCAGACCGCCGGTGATGTCCTGCGTGCCGGCAACTTCACGAGGCGTCTTGGCGAGGACGCTGCCCGCAGAAACCTGCTGCTCGGAACGGACTTCGAGGTGGGCCTTTTCGGGGATGTAGTGCACTTCGAGCCCCTGCCCCTTTTCGTCCTCGATGACGATCTGCGGATGCAAGTCGCCCTTGTGCTCCATGATGACCCAGCGCTCGGCGCCGGATGCGTCGCGCTCTTTACGCAGCGTTTCCCCTTCGACGATGTCCTCGAAGCGGATGCGGCCGCCGCGCTCGGCGAGAATCGGCGTGCGGTGCGGGTCCCATTCGCACAGGCGCGTGCCGGGCTTGATTTCCTGGCCGTCCTGGACGAATAGCAAGGAACCGTTGGGGACGGCGAACTCTTCGAGGATGCCCTTGGCGCCGTGGAGCTGCAGTTGGCCGTTGCGTGTCAAGGCGATGGTCTCGTCCTTGTCGTTGGTGACGGCGGTGATACGGATGAGTTTGACGGTGCCTGCACGCTTGGCCTTGTGCTCTTTGTCCTCAACCTTGCGGCTCGACACGCCGCCGATATGGAAGGTGCGCATGGTGAGCTGAGTACCGGGCTCGCCGATCGGCTGGGCGGCGATGATGCCGACGGCCATGCCTTCCTCGACGAGAGTGCCGGTGGCAAGGTCCATGCCATAGCAGTTTCGGCACACGCCGAGGGTCGCCTCGCAGGTCATCGGACTGCGGACGACGACGTTATCGATGCCAAGCTTTTCGATCATCCGGGCCTGTTCCCAGGTGACCATTTCGTTTTCATCGACGACGATGACTTCCTCGTCGTCGATGCGCGTGGTGATCGGATGCCGGCTGACCCGGCCGCGAATTGTCTCGCTCAGGGAGCGTTCGATCTCTTCGCCCTTGTAGATGGCGCGCTTGGTGATGCCTTGCGTGGAGCCGCAATCGTTGGCGGTGATGACGACGTTCTGGGCGACGTCGGCGAGTTTGCGCGTCAGGTAGCCGGAGTCGGCGGTCTTCAGGGCGGTGTCGGCCAGTCCCTTGCGGGCGCCGTGCGTGGACGAGAAGTATTCGAGCACGCTCAGGCCTTCGCGGAAGTTGGCCTTGATGGGCGTCTCGATGATCTGACCGGACGGTTTGGCCATCAAGCCGCGCATGCCGGCGAGCTGGCGAATCTGCTCGACGCCGCCGCGGGCGCCGGAGTGGGCCATCAGGAAGATGGGATTCAGGTACGGGATGCCGCCGCGCACGTCGTGCTTGAGTTCCTGCATCATCTGCTTGGTGATGCTGTCGCGCGCGGTGGTCCAGGCATCGATGATCTTGTTGTAGCGCTCCAGCTCGGTGATGAAGCCCTTGAAGTACTGCTTCTGGAACTCGTTCACCTTCTTGTCGGTTTCGCGGATGATCGTTTCTTTCTCGACCGGCGTCTTCAGGTCGTCGGTCGAGAACGAAAGGCCGCTGCGCGTCGATTCGCGGAAGCCGGTCTCCTTCATGCGATCGAGCAGCTCGATCGTCTGCCGCCGGCCCAGAAGTTGATAGCAATCGGCGATGATGCGGCTCAGGTGCTTGCCCGACAGCGCCAGGTCATAGAACGGCATTTGCGACGTCAGGATATCGTTGAACATCACGCGCCCGACAGTGGTCGGCACGAGCAGGTTCTTCGGATCGCGCGTGATTTCCTCGACGCGCGTCTTGTCCTTGTCGACGGCGATCTCGCTGATCACCTTCTTCTCGATCGGCAGCCGCACCCTGACTCGCGCGTGGATGCCGACCTTCTTGAGCGAGAAGGCCAGGAACACCTCGGCCGGCGTGGAGAACTTCATGCCCTCGCCGGTCAGGTTG
>JACQFG010000362.1 GCA_016200155.1 Planctomycetota bacterium
CGCTCCACCAAGGGCGATGATGTCTGCGACGAACGCAAGATACTTTTCTCCGGCTGGGGCGCCGGCGACACCCACGCCGGGCCCAGCAACCTCCATTACGGCTTCGACGGCTGGATCTACGGCATCGTCGGCTACTCCGGCTTCAACGGCATCGTCGCCGGCGAGAAGCACAAGTTCAGCCAGGGGCTCTTCCGCTTCAAGGTGACCTCTGAGCCCGAAGCGCAAGCGAGGGACGTCAAGGCCTCCAAGCTCGAATTCCTCCGCTCCACCAGCAACAACAGCTGGGGCGTCGGCTTCAGCGAAGACGGCCTCCTCTTCGGCTCCACCGCCAACGGCAACCCCAGCGTCTTCATGCCCATCCCGAACCGCTACTACGAAAGAGTGCGCGGCATGTCGGCCAGCGTCCTGCCGACCATCGCCACGAGCAACAAGTTTTATCCGATCACCGACAAGGTGCGCCAGGTCGATTTCCACGGCGGGTTCACTGCGGCCGCCGGGCACGCCATCTACACCGCTCGCACCTATCCCAAGGAATACTGGAACCGCGTCGCCTTCGTGACGGAGCCGACCGGGCATCTCGTGGCGTCCTTCGTGCTCGACAAGAAGGGGACGACGTTCAGCGCCAAGAACTCGTGGAACCTGCTGGCCAGCGACGACGAATGGGTCGCCCCGATCATGGCCGAAGTCGGGCCCGACGGCAATGTCTGGGTCATCGACTGGTACAACTATATCGTCCAGCACAATCCGACCCCGCCGGGATTCAAGAACGGCAAGGGCAACGCCTACGAGACGCCCCTGCGCGACAAGACGCATGGCCGCATCTATCGCCTGGTCGCGAAGAACGGCAAGCAATCGCCGATGCTCGACCTCAAGAACGCGAAGCCGGAAGAACTTGTCGAAGCGCTCAAGAGCGATAACCTTTTCTGGCGCAAACATGCCCAGCGGCTGTTGATCGAGCGTGGGAAAAAGGATGTTGTCCAACCGCTGCTCAATTTGATTGGCGATCCTGCGGTCGATGAAACCGGGTTGAACGCCGCGGCGGTGCATGCCGCCTGGACGCTTCATGGCCTGGGAGCATTCCAAGATATTTTTGCTCCTGCAAAGCCAGCGAGGGGAGACCTCGTGGCGCTATTCAAGGGAGTGGACCATCCATCGGCTGGTGTGCGTCGCAACTTCGTCCTGGCCCTGCCGCCCGGAAAGGCCGTCGATATGTTGGTTGGGGAAACCCCCACTCTGCTCCGCGGCAACGACCCGCAGGTGCGCCTTGCAACCTTGTTAGCAGTCGCCGACACTCCCAAACATGGCGACAGGACCGCGGGGATCGTTCGAGAAGCAGCCCAGGACCAGCGCAACCTTGCCGACCGCATCTTGCGCGACGCATTAACCATGGCCGCCGCGGCCGATCCGCAGCCGTTCCTGCAAGGCAAAACCGACGATAAAAAGCCTGATCCCGCCTATCTCGAAATCGTCCGCGCCGTTGCTGCCCATTACGCTGCTCAGAATAACAGCCGCCTCGAGGAGCTGATCGCGTCGTTGCCGAAGGGGCATCCCGATCACATCGACGCGGTCCTCGACGGCGTGCTCAAGGGGTTGCCGAAAAATCGCGAGTTCAAGGAAACCGAGGAGGTTGCGGCCGCGCTGAAGGACGTGTTCCTCAAGGTCCCACAGGGCAGCAAGGGCAAGGTACTGCGGCTCGCCAAGACGATGAACGTCAAGACGTTCTACAAGCAGCTCGGCGCCGTCGCGGAGGACCTGCTGAAAACTGTCGTCGACGAACGAAGGTACACGGAGGCCACCCGCCTGGCCGCCGCCCAGCAGTTGCTCGATCTGCAGCCCGATGACGCGAAGCTGGCGGAGAAACTGCTCGACCTGATCACGCCGCGCTCGACCCCGGAGTTTAGCGTCGGCATCCTCGAAGCGGTCGGCGGGCAGAGCAATGTCGGGCCGCTCCTCCTGAAACGGCTGAACGCCCTCACGCCGCAGGCGCGGACGACGGCGCTGCGCATCTTGCTCAGCCGGGCCGAGACGACGCGGCAATACCTCGACGCCGTCGAGAAAGGGACGTTGAGCCTGAGCGAGTTGCCGCTCGATCAGAAGCAGGCGCTGGCAGCGCATCCCGACAAGGGCATTGCTGACCGCGCCAAGGTGATCCTAGCGAAGGGCGGCGGGTTGCCGAACGCCGATCGGCAGAAGGTCGTCGACGAATTGCTGCCGCTGATCAAGAAGACCGGCGACGTCGAACTTGGCAGGGCGGCGTTCAAGAAGCACTGCGCTCTCTGCCACACCCACTCCGGCGAGGGGGCCAAGATCGGTCCCGACCTCAGCGGCGTGGCGGCCCACACCAAGGAACATCTCCTCATCGACATCCTCGATCCGAGCCGATCCGTCGAAGGCAACTTCCGCCTGTACCTCGTCGAGACCAAGCAAGGCAAGGTCGTCACCGGCATGCTGGCCTCGGAGACCAAGACGACCATCGAGCTGGTCGATACGCAGGCGAAAAAGCACGTCATCGAGCGCGACGACATCGATTCGTTCATCGCCTCGACGAAATCGCTGATGCCCGACGGTTTCGAAAAAACGCTCAAGCAGGAGGAGTTAATCGACCTGCTCGAGTTCCTCACCGCGCGCGGCAAGTTCGTGCCGCTCAATCTCGCCAAGGCCGCTACCATCGTCAGCACGCGCGGCATGTTCTTTTCGAAGGATGCGACCATCGAACGGCTCATCCTGCCCGACTGGTCGCCGCGCACGGTGAAGGGGGTGCCGTTCCACTTCGTCGAACCGGTCGGCGATCTCAAGCCAAACGTGATCATGCTTTATAGCCCCAATGGCGACGTGGCGAAGACGATGCCGAAGTCGGCGAAGGTGGAAGCCAATCTGCCGGCGCGAACAATTCATTTGCTGTCGGGCGTCAGCGGCTGGGGCTATCCGTACAGCAAGGAAGCCGGCGTCACGCTGATCGTCCGCCTGCACTACGCCGACGGCAAGACCGAGGACCACGAGCTGAAGAACGGCGTCCACTTTGCCGACTACATCCGCAAGGTCGATGTGCCGAAATCGGAGTTCGCGTTCATGATGCGCAGCCAGCAAATGCGTTACTTGACAGTGACGCCCGGACGCGACGCGGCCCTGACGGCGATCGAGTTCGTCAAGGGCCCCGACCCGTCGGCCCCGATCGTGCTGGCGGTGACGGTGGAAACCAAGTAGATGAGAAGCCCAGGGGTGAGGTACTCCGAACCCCTGGGCTCGCGCGGCACCATCCCAGGGGTTCGGAGTACCTAACCCCTGGGCTTCCATGGATGAATAATCATGAATGTATCCTGGCACGGCATCTATCCCGCGTCCACGACGCAGTTCAACGCCGATCAATCGCTCAACATCGGCGCGACGATGCAGCACGCCGAGAAGATGATCTCTGCCGGCATGCACGGCATCATCATGCTCGGCTCCGTCGGCGAGAACACGACGCTCGAATATGCCGAGAAGCTGGACGTCCTGAGGGCGACCGTCGAAACCGTCCGTCGGCGCATTCCCGTGTTGACGGGGGTCGCCGAGACGACGACGCGGCTCGCGTGCCGATTCGCTGTTGACGCGAAGAAGATCGGCGTCGACGGGCTGATGGTGCTGCCGGCGATGATCTACAAGTCCGATCCGCGCGAGACGATGACGCACTTTCGCACGGTAGCCCGCTCCAGCGATTTGCCGATCCTCGTTTACAACAATCCGCCGGCCTACGGCGTCGATATCACTCCGGCGATGTTTGTCGAATTGGCGGACGAGAAGACGCTGGTCGCCATCAAAGAATCGTCCGACAACGTGCGCCGGATCACCGACATCAAGAACCTGTGCGGCGATCGCTACATCCTCTTTTCCGGCGTCGATGACCTGGTGCTCGAAAGCGTGATGCTCGGCAGCGTGGGCTGGGTGTCGGGCCTTGTCAACGCGTTTCCGCACGAGACGAAATGGCTCTGGGACCTGGCGATGGCGGGCAATTACGCGCAAGCGCTGAAGATCTATCGCTGGTACACGCCGCTGTTGCACCTCGATACGCACGTCAAGCTGGTGCAGTACATCAAGCTGGCGGCGGCGGAGTGCGGGTTCGGCAGCGAGACGACGCGCGCGCCGCGCCTGCCGCTGGTGGGCCGCGAGCGCGAGGACATTCTCGCGATCATCCACAAGGCGATGGCGACACGGCCAACATGACCGCCGTTGTGCGACTCGGTTGAGCCAAGATTCTTCGCGCGAAGTGGTTAACCCGGAAATTTCACCACGGATTGCACGGATGGGCACGGATAGGAATTCAATTGAGAGAATCAGTCGTTCGGCTTGAGTGTGAAAAACACCCTGTCGAATCCGAGATTCGGACCGATTGGGCCTAACTACCTCTGACACAGCCAAACCGATCCAGCCAAAGCCCGCGAGAACCTCGACGAAGTCTGCGACAAGCGAGCGTGGGCCATATCCGCTGTTTCATGCGGATGCGTTCAACGTGCTTGCCCAGATCGAGCGTGATGCCGGTCGCAAGGCCGAGGCCATCGCCGCGGCGACGCAGACGTATCAGAACGCGTGGTGCGATGGGCCGCCGTTTGCGTATCACTGGGGCCTGGAGGCGGCGAAGAAGCATCTGAGCGAACTCGGCGCGCCGTTTCCCGACATGCCGGCGTTTGACGAATCGAAGTATCTGCCGCTGCCGGAGGTCGAGATCCATCCGCGCGACGAGTATTACGTGGAGCCGGAGGAATAGGTAAGCTCACGCAAAGGCGCAAAGAAGAGCCGCGGAGGGATGCCTTGGCGTCTTTGTGTGAGCTGAAAAGTCACGTCAGGCCGGTCATTTTGCCATCCATTTCGAATTTTTTGCGAATTCGCCTTCAGTTTCGTCAAGGGTTCGGCCGATCAGCCTTCCACACCCCGCGCGGGGCGAGCCCATCTCATCGCAAAGGAAGGCCATGCTTCGAGCCGCCGACGAGCAGCCTGCGATCGCGGACGACGATCCGGTTCGGTTTCTGCACGATCCGATCGATTACCTGATGCGCGTTTATCGTCGGCACGGGGCGGGCGTCACCAATGCGCCGCGGCGGGCGGACTTCGTGTTCGCGCTTGGGGCGGAAAGCAATTACGCGATCTATTCCAATCCTGATCTGTTCGTCGCCACCGGGTTTCTCTTTCCGGGGCCGAAGAACAGCGCCCAGCGCCGGCTGCTGTCGGGGATCTTCAATCAGAACGGCGATCGGCATCGCGATCACCGCCGGGCGATGATGCCGACGTTTCAGAAGACGACGGTGGCCGCCTGGCGCGACGCGATGGCCGAGGTGTGCGAGACGTTTTTCGACGACTGGCGCTTCGGCGAGACGCGCGACATGTCGGCCGAGATGCTGGCCCTGGTCGTTCGGCTCAACGCTCGGCTGTTGCTCGGCGTCAGCGATGTGGACCTTGTCAGCCAGCTCGAGAAGGCGACCGACGAATGGATGGCGCTGAACACGCCGTTGACGGTGGCGAGTTCGCTGTCGCTCGACTTGCCGCGATCGTGGTATGACGCCGCGCTCGCCAGCTCGGAGCGCGTCGAATCGCTGACGAAGCAACTGCTCGAACTTCGCAAGGCGCAACCGCTCGCCGGCGACGATTTGCTCGGCGTGCTGTTGCGCGTGCAGGCCGCCGACCCGTCGCGCATTACGCCGCTCGAACTCGTCGGGCAGACGGCCCACATGTTCGCCGCCGCCAACCAGAGCACGCGCAGCTCGCTGATCTGGACGCTGTTCCTGTTGGCCCAGCATCCCGAGGTGATGGCCGAGCTTCACGACGAGCTGGACGGCGAGCTGCACGGCGCGGCCCCGACCCTGGAGCAGATCGAGCGCCTGCCGCTCCTGGACCGCGTCTACCGCGAGAGCGTGCGGCTCTTTCCGCCGGTGTCGTACTACACGCGCATGTGTGCCGACGCGACGGAGCTGTGCGGCCGACGCTTGAACAAGGGAACGACCGTCGTCTTCAGCCATTACGTGACGCATCACATGGCAACGACGTTTGCCGACCCGCAGCGATTCCATCCCGACCGCTGGCTCAGCGCGAATCCGACGCCGTATGAGTATTTGCCGTTCGGCGTCGGCGCCCGCACCTGCATCGGCATCACCTTCGCGGCGCAGGTGGGCCGGATCGCGCTGGCAACGCTGCTGCAACGCGCCCGCCTGACGATCGTCCCCGGCACGCAGGTCAACCGCAAGGTGACGACGATCCTCAGCCCGCGCGACCCGATGCCGATGCGCATCGACCGCCCCGGCCGGCCGTACCAAAGCAGCATCGTCGGCGGCGACGTGCACGACATGGTGCATTTGCCGAGCACGCTGGCCGCAGCGGCGTAGGCAATTCCATACGATGTCCCCATGTCCGACATCGAAACTGCCCAACGACTGATCGACGCAAACGACTCGCAGGCCATCGCCGCGCTGCTCGCCGAGAACCGCGCGCTGCAAGCTCGGCTCGCCAACGAAGTCGTTTACCTGCGCGACGAGCTGAAGGCCGAGCGCGGTTTGCGCTCGCTGTCCGGCGAAAGCGCCGCCATGAAAGCGGTGCGCCGCGCCATCACGCAGGTCGCGCCGACCGATTCCACGGTTCTCATCCAGGGCGAGACCGGCACCGGCAAGGAACTCGTCGCCCGCGGCATTCACCAGGTCAGCCCGCGCCGCGCTCGCCTGCTGGTCACCGTCAACTGTGCGGCCCTCGCTCCGAACCTCGTTGCCAGCGAGCTGTTCGGGCATGAAGCCGGCGCCTTCACCGGAGCGAGCAAACGTCGAATCGGCCGCTTCGAATTGGCCCATCAGGGGACGCTGTTTCTCGACGAGATCGGCGAATTGACGCCGGAGATGCAGGTTATGCTCCTGCGCGTCTTGCAGGAGAAGTCGATCGAGCGCGTCGGCGGCACGACGCCGATCCCGGTCGATGTTCGCCTGATCGCCGCGACACACCAAGACCTTGCCCAGGCGGTCGCTGACGGACGCTTCCGGGCCGACCTCTTCTATCGGCTCAACGTTTTTCCGATCCGCGTGCCGGCGTTGCGCGAACGCCGCGAGGACATCCCCGATCTCGTGCGGCATTTCCTCTTGCATTTCGGCCGGCGCATGAACAAGCAAGTCGCCGCCATCGCGCCGCCAGCGCTCGACTTGCTGACGCGCTACGATTGGCCCGGTAACGTCCGCGAGCTGGAGAACTTGATCGAGCGGGCGATGATCGTGGCCGAGGGGAGCGTGCTCGACATCGATCCGAGCTGGCTGGCGAACGATGCTCCCGCTTCCTCACGGGCGCGGCTCGTTTCGCACAACCTGCGCGACCTTGAAAAGCAAAGCATCCTCGACGCGCTCGCCGAGTGCAACGGCAAGATCTACGGCAACGACGGCGCGGCCGCGCGCCTCGGCCTCAAGCCGACCACGCTCTACGGCAAGATGCGCAGGCACGGCATCCGCACTTCCAAGAACGACCCGTCGTGACCATCCGTGGTCGCGCCAACCATGGCGCGTCGCGCGAGAATTCTCATTGTCCTCAACCGCCGGACTAAGTGGGAAACCCTATCCAATGCCAATGTCTTGTCTCGCAAGCAGGTTACGACGCAAAACTTGAGGATTTCCCAACTCGATAGGGGGTCGTCTCAACGATGCTTGACAACCGGCACTTCACTTGCATTGCACACGCTCGACGAACCAACCCTTGTGAAAGGAGCCGAGCGATGGCGCATGTCGTTTGCGAACCGTGTCGCGATTGCAAGTACACCGATTGCGTGGTCGTGTGTCCGATGGAGTGCTTTTACGAAGACGGGTCGATGCTCTACATCGACCCGACCGAGTGCATCGATTGTCAGGCATGCATCCCGGAATGTCCGGTCGAGGCGATTTTTCAGGACTTCGACGTGCCGGCAGAGTGGACGCATTATCTCGCGCTGAACGCCGAGCGATCGGCGGCGCTGATCGCGGCCAGCGAAGGGCACATCACCGAGAAACGCGAGCCGAAAGTAGGGCCGGGCTGCCAGAAGCGGACATGAAACACGCAGCCACGAAAAAACGCAAAAAGCACAAAAAGGGACAGCACAATCCTGTTCCTCTTTTGCGCTTTTTGCGTTTTTTCGCGGCGAATCCTTACTGTTGATCGAGCGTCTCCAGCCAGCGGACCATTTCCTGGATGTGCACGTCCTGAGCATACTCGCGGCCGCGTTTTTCCCTCTCGCGGTAGAAGGCGGGGTAGCGTTTCTCGGCGAGGCGGGTGCGGCTCTCGGCGACGTACTTGTTGAGCGGGTCGAGGTCGCCGCCGGCGAGGTAGAACGACAGCCGCTGGTTGCCGATGTTGTCCTTGATGCCCGACGCGGTGGAGCCGATGGCGGCGGCGCCCTTGAAGAGGTCGCGATGGTTGAACGCCAGGTGCATCGCCATCTGCCCGCCAACGGCCATGCCGTGCGCGACGACGCGCTGCTTGTCGATCGTGTAGGTCTTGATCGTCTCGCGCGTCGCGGCCACCACGAAGTCCGCATGCGTCGGCAGCCAGCCGTCCTGCTTCTCGACCGGCATACACAGGATGATTTGGTGCTTGCGGCAATATTCGTCCCACAGGTCGGCCCAGCCGTCGAGGTCTTCCTTCGAGTTCTTGCCCGGCGGGTGCATCCAGACGACCAGCGAATGGGCGATGTTCGGATCGTATTGCGGATAGACCCACAGCCAATACTTGTGCTCGCCGTCGGGGGTGTTGAGTTCGAGCAAGCCGGTCTCGGGCATCGGGGGCTCGGCGGCGACGACCTTCGGGGCCTTCACGTTCGGGTTGTTCAGCTCCAGCGGGGCGAGCGCCTTCTTGAAGGAAGCGTCGCCTTCGGGGAGCTTGTCGATGATCTTCGCGGGAATGCCGGGGAGCGAACCGGGCAGGTCGCTCAGGGTGACGCTGACCGTGTCGGTCTTGTCGCCGGCCTTGCGCTTGAGGGCGAGCTTGATCGCGGTGCCTGGGGTCAACGTGCCGAGCCAATCGAGGAACTGACCGCGGCCGGCCTTGTCGCCGGTGAACTCGGTGAGGTTCTTCTCGTCGACGCCGAACTTCATGATGCGATCGCCGATCTTGATGCCGGCGGTCTCGGCCGGGCTCTTGTCGAAGACGTGGCGGACCTCGACGCCGAGGCGCGGATCGTCGCGCAGGGGGAGGATGCCGAGGAACGGCTGGGCGATGACGACGTCCTTGCCGGTGAGTTCGAGCGACTTGATTTCGACGGTGTCCTTGCCGCGCTGATATTTGAGGCTGATCTTGTCGCCTTCGTATTTGCCGCCGAGGATGTGCTGGACCTGGGCCATGTTGACGACGGCCTTGCCTTCGATCTCGATGAGGACATCGCCCGGCTTCAGGCCGGCCTTTTCGGCGGAGGAAGCCTTTTGCACGGTGCCGATCTCGGGCAGGACGCTGAACTTGTCGGGGCTTTTCATGGCGATGCCGAGCAGGCCCTTTTGCAGGTCCTTGCCCTGCTTGAGGCGAGGCAGCACGGCCAGGATGTCTTCCATCGGGATGGCGAAGCCGATGCCGGAGTCGTACCATTCCAGGCCGGCGGTGACGTCCTCGCCGTTGGGGGAGGCGGGGATGATGATGCCCTGCACCCGGCCCGCGCTATCGACGATCGGGCCGCCGTAGTTGACGGGAGAAATCTTGGCGTCGGTCTGGAGCGCCTTGCCCCAGATGCGGTTCAGCGCGCTGATGACGCCGACCGAGACCGAGGGCGTCTTTTCCATCTTCGCATCGAGGGCCCGGCCCAGCGCGATTGCCCACTGGCCTTCCTTGATGTCCTTCTTCGGGACGAACGCCGGCACGGTCAGCGACTTCGATTCGACCTTGATCAAGGTCAGCATGCGCGACTTGTCGGTGGCGACCCGGGTCGCGACGAGCGGATCGCCTTGCTGGCCCTGGACGCGGACGAAGATCTGCGGCGGGTTGTTGAGGAAGTTGAACGCGCTGGTGATGATGTAGCCGTCGGCGCCGACGACGACGCCGGTGGTCGGGCCGAGGGCCTTGCGGAAGATCTGCCCCTTGGGCCCGGCGACGACCATGTCGGCGCCGCCGCGGGTCTCGATCTGCACCACGGAAGGAGCGACCTTGCGCGAGGCGTCCTTGGTCATCTTTTCGTGCAGGTCGTTGAGATCTTCCTGAGCGCGAATCGACGATGTCAGGACAGCCAACGACAGGACGGCCAGAAAGCAATTACGTCGCCACATGAACAATTCCTCGAAAATGCCGCTTGCCGTTTAGCGCTCGCGTGGCGTCACGCGAACGCTAAGCCGCAAGCGGCGAATGATATTCAGTTCGCCGCGGGAACCTTGGGCGGGTCAGTCAATTTGAGCCGAACCTTTTCGAGCTTGTTGCCGCGCTGGTATTGGAGATCGACGTCGCTGCCCGGCCCGTACTGTTTCATGACGTCGAGGAAGCTGGTGATCGTCGGCACCGAGAAGCCTTCGACGTAAAGGATCAGGTCATCCGGACGCAAGCCCGCCTTGTCCGCGGGGGAGCCCAGCATCACTTCCTCGACATACGGCGGCACGGAGCTGACCGCCTTGACGACGAGAGTGATGCCGTGGAATCCCCCCTTGTCGACGCGAATGGCCTTGTCGCCTTCCTTGTACTTCTTTTGGATGCCGAGCTTGACGAAGTCCGCCAGGCTGACCTTCTCGATCTTGCCCTCGCGGGAAACTTCCGCCGTCGCCTGCACGGGGACGGCATAATTGATCCAGGTGTCGATGCGCGTGTCTTTCAGCTCGCGGCCCAAAAGACCGAGCAGATGACCCTTGCGGTTGACGAGGGCGCCGCCGGCGGCGCCGGGGTTGCACGCGATGACATCGAGGAAGTAGACGTCGCCCGCATAGGGCGCATCGAAGACGCCGCGCCGGCCGCGCAGGTCCGCCGCCGCCGCGATCACGCCGCGCTGCACCGACATCGGCTCATCGCCGACGCCGATCTTGAACTGGTTCGACATCGCCAGGATCCAGTCGCCGTTCTCCGCCGTCGGACGGGCGGTTTCCTGGTCGAAGTCATAGTGCGGCAACGCGACCACTTCCTCGTCGATCTCGAGAATCGCCGCATCCAGCGCCGGCTCACGGGCGATCACCCTCGCCTGGTAGCGCCGGCCGTCGTAGACGTGCACCAGGATGCCTGGATTGATGAGGATGTGGTTGTTGACGGTGAGGATGTGCCCCTTCTCGGAGACGAGGATGCCCGTGCCATAAGACGGCAGCCCCTTGAACCCGCCGATGCCGAACAGCTTGACCATCTTCTTGTTGACGTTGACGGCGGTCTTCGTCATCGATTCCTGGGCGCGGCCGGCCATCGCAGTCAGGCCGACCAGCAGGACGCACGCAGACAGGCGGAAAAAGTTCTTGCGAATCATGGATGTCGTTCTCGTTGTTGCTCGTAGGGACAAGCGGCTCGCTTGTCCCTGGGTCGCCAACCGGACAAGCGAGCCGCTTGTTCCTACGAAGTTACTTGAGGTCGTGTTTGGTGATCGTGAACGTGCCGTAATGCACGTCCTTGTGGAACACCTGGATGCGGTGCGGCAGCTGCCGGCCGTTGACTTCCTTGTAATCGCTGAAATAAACCTCGCACGGCTCGTCGCTCAGGTCGCCGACGCGGACTTCCATGCCGAGCAGCTTCTGGTCGCTGCGGGCGAAGAACCACTTGGTGTGGTAGACGCCCTTGACGGTGTTGAGGACGTCGGCGTCGACGCGCTGATCCATCCACTTCTTGTCCCCGATGCCGACGCCGGGGGGCGGATAGAGCGGTTCCATGCCGCCGTGGACGCATTCGGTGAAGCCTTTCTCGCCGGCGGTCAGCATCGTCCGCCACAGATAGATCGCCGCTGCCAGGCCGCCGCTGCCACGCGGCACCATGCGCGCTTCCTTCGTGTTGTCGACCGGCTCGTCGAGCTTGTCGACGAACGGGCCGAGCTTCACGGTGGTGGTCGTCGTCGCCCCCTTCTCCTTGATTTCGAAGAGGGACGGGCTATTGGCAACGGCATTGAGCTGGCGGACGGTGCCTTCGATGTTCCAGTCGCCGGTGTTCTTGCTCAGGTCGCTGATCTTCTTGAACGCGGTGAAGACGCGCTGCTTCTCCTGGCGATTGAAGTAGAAGTTGGCATAGCCGGGCTTGGGCTCGTAAAACTTGGCCCCTTCGCCTTGCGGGCCGCCTTTGCCCTTGGGGGGCTGTTTGTTGTCGGGCGGGGGGGCGGCGCCGTCGTTGATTTCCTTGCGCTGGATGCCCATGAGGCGGACGAGGATTTCCTTCTGAGTGTCGCCGCGCTTGTACTCGAGGGGGAGCCGCCAGCCGCGCGGGAAGATGCCGACGATGTTCTTGTAGTGGTTGTCGCTGGTGATCTGCCGGCCCGCGAACGACATGACGACGTCGTCCTCGATCAGGCCGCGCCGCGCCACGTCGGAGTCCTCGAGGACGACCGTCACCTTGGCCCGGCCGATGCCGACCTTCTCGACCTCGCTGCGGACCAGAGCGCCGAGGCTGGCGTGATCGGTGTCGATGCCGGCTTGCAGATGGCCCATGAAGTTCTTGATCTGGTTGATCGAGATCGCATAGCCGACGCCGGAGTTGATGCGGCCGCGCTTATCGAACGACCCGCGGCCGTTGATGCCGATGATCTCGCCCTTGAGGTTGAAGAGCGGCCCGCCGGAGTTGCCCGGGTTGATCGACGTATCGATCTGGATGCAATCGGTGTATTCCAGGAAGATGCCCGCCGGCGGCTGATAGCGGTGCACGCCGCTGACCAGGCCGAACGTCACCGTCGGCGTGAAGTCGGTCGCCACCAGGAACGGATTGCCCATGGCGATCGACCAGTCCCCTTCGCGGACGAGGTCGCTGTTGCCCATCTCGGCAAACGGGAACTCGCCTTCCTTGTTCGGGAAGACGACCTTGTCGCCGACCTTCTTGGGCAGCAGCTTGATCAATGCGACGTCGCCGACCTTGTCGATGCCGACGACGACGCCGTCGTAGAGGACGCCGTCGGCCAGGCCGCACTGCATGGTGGGGCCCGTGGGCTGCACGACGTGGAAGTTGGTGAGAGCGTAGCCTTCCTTGTTGATGAGGACCCCGGTGCCGCCCCCCTGCCCGCCGCGCGCGAAGACGGCGACCACGGCCGGCTTGACCTTGGCGATCGAGGCGACGCGGTCGGCCTCCGACTTCACCACCATCGGCGGCTGTGCCGACACCGCGGCGGCAGCGATGAGCAACAGGGAACAAGCGAGTGCGGGAATTCTCATGGTGCAACCCTCTCGTGGTGCAGGCGGCTCGCCTGCACGGGTTTCGCCGGCCGAATGCAGTGCAGGCGAGCCGCCCGCACCACGGAAATCATTGACTCACATGGGCGTTCGCCAGCGTGGCGTGGCCGCCGAAGTTCGTTACGGGCGATCCGCTCACGACGATGCGCAGCGTTTGCACGTCCTTGACGTTGACGGCGATCGGCGTCGGCGCCTTGGTCGAGACCTTGAAGGTGCTGCGCTTCTCGGCGTCGCAGTAGATCGTCACGGTCACGTCGCCTTGCCCCTCGTCGGCGATGCGGGTATCGACGCCCAGCAGCGCCTTGAAGTCCTTGTACTTGCCGGCCAGCGCATATTGCAGGTCGACGCCGGCGTACATCGACAGGCCCTTTTCGTACTTCTTGTCTTGCAGCATGATCTGGTCGCCGTCGAGGTTCTTGTCCTTGCGCACCGGATTGAACCCGCCCAGGAAGACCGTCTCGGTCATCTTCGGCTCCAGGTCGGAGAGGTACGTCAACCGGCCGAAGTTGAAGTCGAACTGGGCGATCGTCTTGGCGTCGAGCGTGCACTTCTGATTGAACGGAGTAATGACGTTCACCTGTCCGCCGGCATAGGCGAGCTTGGAGGCGACCAGCACGTTGCCGTCGATATCGATGACCTTGCACAGGCTCGGGTCCGCCGGCAGGTCGGTGCGGACGAATTGCAGGGCGCTGATGTTGGCGAGCGGGGCGTCGATCTCCTTGCCGGTGCTGTCGAGCGTGAACTTGATCGTCTGCTTGGCCTCGTCGATGGCGCCCAGCGTGCCTTCGAGGGGACCGAGGTTGCCGTCCTTCAGCGTGAAGATGCGGTCCTTGCGGCGCTTGTCGCCCAACATCTTGGTGAATTGTTCCTTGAGCTTTTCATCCTGAGCTTCGCGCAAGACGGTGAGCAGCGCCGCCACGGGGACCGTAACTTTGCCGCCGTAGCCGCTGGTGAGTTCGAGCTGAACTTCCTTGGCCCCGAACGTGACTTTGGTGCAGCGCAGGATCGAGTCGTCGAGCAGCTGGACCTCGGTGTACTTGCCGGCCGCGGGCAGCGCCCGGCCCGAACGCAGCTCCAAGACCAGCGCCTGCGAGAGCGGCGTGGCAACCGATTTGCCGTCGACGTTGAGGGTGATTTCCTTGTCGGTGATCTTTTCCAGAGCGCCCTTGAGCGACTTGTTGTCGAGCGTGCGCAGATCGTCGGCCCAGCTCGGCACGGTCATGAGGAGGGCAAGCAAGATGCAGGCAGAGCGGAGGAGATTCATGGCGGCCTCGTCCGATGGTGCGCGTTGGAAAAGCGGGGCACGTGGCGAAAGGGCTGTGACCACGAACATCGCGGCCACAGCCCAAGTTGAATCATTGCCGCTTGCGGCTTAGCAGGTCTTGCTGCGCCGCAGGCGGCCGATGGCGGTTACTTCCGGTTGAACGCGGGGTTATTCAGGTTGCGGAAGTAGTTTTCGATGGCTTCGCGATGGCGCGGGGACATGCCTTGCGTGAGGTCTTGCAAGGCCTTCTGCTGCTCGCGCGGCGGGAGACGGCCCCAGTCGGCGACCAGCTTCTTGAACGCGGCCTGGTTGAGGTTGCCGGTGGTCGGGGTGTTCACGTCGCCGGGCTTCTGAGCCGGGTTTTGACTCGGATCGACGTTCTTCGGCGGGCCGTCGCCGGGGCCAGGCTTGCCGCCGTCCGGGCATTCCGGAGGACCGTCGCTCGGAGGACCGTCGCCCGGAGGGCCGTCCTTGGGCGGGCCGTCTTTTTTCTTCTTCTTGTCGGCGTTCTCGAGCTTCTTGATCATCTCGTCGAGCCGATTGAGGACTTCACGCTGCTGACGGCGCGTTTCCGGGCCGCCGCGGGCGATATCGAGCCGGCGCTCGATGTTGTCCATCTTGCGAGCGATGTCGCCCAGGTCCTTGTCCTTCCAGGTGTGCATGTCGAGCAGCATCAAGGCGGCAACCGTCTTGTAGCGCTCGGGCGAGATCGAATGGCCTTCTTCGAGCAGACGGACGATCGTCTTGACCGCTTCCGGCTTGCGCAGGAGAGCGTGCTCGCAGACGGCGCGATGGAACAGGTAAGCCGACGGATCGACGACCTGCGACGCGGTGAAGAGGTTGAGCGTATCGAGCGCCTCTTCATAGACGCGGCGATTGGTCAGCGAGCGGGCATAGACCAGGCCCAGGTTCGCCCGGAAGAAGACGGAGGCCTTCTCGTCCTTGAAGGCGGCGGGCAGGATGATGGGGGCCGGCGCCTTCGGATCGCGGGCTTCCGCGATCATCTGGGCGGCGTTCTTGTCGCCGATGGCCAGCGAGTCGGCCGTGCGGTCGAGCATCGAGCGCTGGTCGTCTTTCCAAATCGTCTCGAGCTTCGCGAGGTTCGCGGCATCGGCCTTGCCGATGTCCTTGAGCCAGGCGGCGAACTTCGCCTTCGCCTGGTCGGCGCTCATCGATTCAAGAGCGCCGAAGCTCGCGGGTTTCTTCTCATTGCCCAGACCAACGCCTCCCACGAACAGGAGGGCGACGGTCGCTACGGTGATGACGCGCTTCACTGGTTATCTCCCTTCGAAATTCGGCTGACGATGTCTTGAATCCGCCGTTGACGCTCGGCAAGCACGCGCAGGTCGCGAATGACTTGCGGGTCGTTCGCCTGCTCGCCCGGATATGCCTTGCCGTACATATCGGTCCGGTCGTTGACCTGCTTTTGCAGGGCACGGACCATTTTAAGCTCCTGGATCAATTTCAGCAACTTCGGATCGGCCGGCGGACCGGATTTTCCCGGAGGGCCGGGCTTGGCGTCCTTGTCGTCATTGTTGTTCTTCTGCTCTTCCTTGAGGGCCTCGATCATCTGCTTGAGGGTGTTGATGATGTCCTTCTCGATGTTCTGGGTGACGCCACCGACGTCCGTCACATCGAGGCGGCGCTGGACCTGCTTCATGTCCTCGCGCAGCTGCTGGAAGACTTCGGGAAAGGCGACTGCCGACCCCTCGCCTTCTAATATCTGGATGCACTTGTCGGCTTCGAGCACGATCTCCTTTTCCTTGTCGGCAAGGGCCTGCGACGCGACCTTGTTCTCGCGGATCGGCTTCTTGTCGGGGTTCTTGTTGACGGCGGCGTCGACGTCGACCGTGCCGGCCAGCACCTGCGTCTGGAGCATGAGCATCTTTTCGCAGCGAGCTTGGAGGGCAGCCAGGACGCGTTCGATTTCATTTTCGCGCATCTGGCGGAGCAGCTTTTCGAGCTTCTTCTTGGCGTCTTCCATCTTGGCGATGGCGTCGGCCTGGTTCTTGAGGGCCTTCTCGGTGCGTTCCTTTTCGATTTCCTTCTCGGCCGACTTCTGATCGTAGCCGGCTTCCTTCAGCTTCTTGGCGGTCTGGGCGATATCGTCGTTGCCGTCCTTCTTCTTGGGATCCGAGGAGGGAGGAGGCGACTTGCTGTCACCCTTGTCGGAGGCTTGCGGGCCCTTGGGAGAGTCGTTGCCGCCCATGGGAGCAGCGCCGCCCTCTTTGGCCTGGCCTTGCCCGGACTTGGATTCGCCGGACTTGGCTTCGCCCTGCTTGCCGCCTTCGCCGCCCTTGGCGTCGCCGCCGGCCTTGCCTTCGCCGCCCTTATCGCCGCCCTTGCTTTCCTTGGACGCGACGGGGGGCTTCTGATCGCCGCCGCCGCCGCCCATCGGATCGCCGCCCGGCTTGGCCTTGCTGTCGGGCTTACCTTGGGCCGACTTCGGATCGCCGCCGGCCTTCGGCTCGCTCTTGGCGGCGCCTTGCGGGCTATCCTTCATGGGGTCGCCGGTCTTGCCGGCGTCCTTGGCATTGGCTTCCTTTTTATTGGGATCGTTCTTGGCGTTCTTGTCGCCGCCCTTATCCTTGGACTGGCCCTGCTCGCCCTTCTTGGCCTGATCGCCCTTGTCGCCCTTGGCGCCGGCGGGGGGATCCTTCATGCCGTCGGGGCCCTTTTCGCCGGCCTTGGCATTGGCCTTCGGATCGGCGTCCTTGGGGGCGCCGCCCTTGTCCTGGCCGGGCTTGGTTTCGCCCTTGGCGGCCTTCGGGTCCTGGCCGCCGTCCTTCGGGCTGCCCTTGGAGCTTTCGCCCGACTGCTTGCCGTCGTTCTTGGCTTCTCCCTTGGGCCCCTTGGAGTCCTTGCCGGCGTCCTTGTTCTCCCCCTTGGCCTGGGCAGCTTCGCCGCCGTTGGGGGTCTTGTTGTCCTTGTCGAGGATCTTCTGGACATCCTTGGCAACGTCGTCTGCCTTCTTGGTGGCCTGCTGTTGATTCTGCTTGAGTTCGGGGGTGTCGGTCTTCTTGCCTTCGGTCTGCTCGCGGACCGTCTTTTGGGTCGCGATGGCGTCTTCCAGCTTCTTGAGGGCCGCCTTGATCGCGTCGATCTCCTCCTTTTGTCCCTTGCCGCTGCTGTCCTGCATGCGGTCGAGGATCTTGCGGAGCTTGAGGGTGAGGACGTCGCTCTGATCGGCGGTTGCACGGAGGTTGGGGGTGCGCAGCAGCTCGATCATCTTGACGAACTCGGCGTTGATGGCGAGGTCCTTGCACTCTTCGAGGACTTTCGCCAGCACCTCGGCGCGCTTGCGCTTTCTTGGGCAGCCGGCTGGGCCCGCTCTTGAGCTTGCAAGCCGAGCGACAGGACGGCGAGCGCCGCCAGGCCCAGCGAAACCAGAATGAGACGCGGTTTCATGATCGTAGTCCTCCCCTTAATCGGGTGACGAATCCTCAAGCGGATCGAGGTCTTTGGTTACAGGCGATATTATGACGAACGATTTCGCGACTCCCAACATAATTCGGCGAAAAAGCAAAAATCCTTCGTGAACACCAGTACATGCGGCAATTCACCAAGCCGCTTTTTTCGCATCCTGCCCCAGTTTAGCACAACTCCCCACCGAATCCTATAGCACGGTTTCGATGAGCCACAAATCGGATCGCTAGTCCACACGCAATTCGGAACGCTAATCCACACTAATCTTCGCTAATCGATTAACCAATTCCAATTCATTAGTCCTTAACCAAGCGAAGGCGTTCTGCTTTCGCCCAGGAATAATTTGAAAAAACTCGAAATCCTTTGTTCTTGCTGCGGTGTTTGATGTAGTGACCAAACCACATCAACCCCAG
>JACQFG010000363.1 GCA_016200155.1 Planctomycetota bacterium
ACTGAGCACATAGCCCGCCATTTATGGCGGGTGATCCGATTCTCACAACAAATAGATGCTCGCAATCGAGAAGTAAATCACGATCCCCGTGACATCGACGAACGTCGCCACGAAGGGGCTCGACGCGATGCCCGGATCGACCCCCAGCCGGCGGAAGATCAGCGGCAACATCGATCCGACCAGCGTGCCCCACAGGCAGATCACCGCCACAGCCAGCGCAATCACCAGACCCAGCGACCAACGGCTGACCGCAGCGGTGCGCACCTGGCTTTCTTTCGGGATGGTGTACACCACGTACTTCCCGTCTACGTCCTTCACACCTTCCGTCTTCTGTCCGACCGGCAAGAGCACCTGGATCGTTTCCTCCTGGACTTTCTCGTCCAGGCATTTTGCCGGAAAGTGAATGCGCACGAATTTATTGCCGGTCCGGAAGAAGTGAAGAAACATCTCGTCCTCTTCCTTGGCATCGACGACTGCCGCCTGGGCCACCGGGACCTTGATTTTGAAGTCATCTTGCCGCTTTTCCATGTTGCCGCGAACATCCTCAGGCGTAAAAGTTCCGCGCACGAAGCCGATGGCGCCGAGCGTGATTCCAAGGATGAAGCCCATGAGCAGTTCGTGTCGCAACACCTTGGCCCAGTCGAGCAGCGTGACCTGGCCGAGCGCCATGGCGCGCGTGATGAGGGTCGCCGCTTGCGATCCGGAGTTGCCCCCGGTCGAGATGCACAGCGGCACGAACAGCGCTAACACCACGACCTTGTTGATCGCCTCGTCGAAATACGAAAGCGCGGTGAACGTGAAGAGTTCGGCAATGAACAGGCAGGACAGCCAGAAGGCTCGCTTGCGCCACACCGTCACGAAGTTCGCCGTCAAATAATTCTCGGCCATCGGCGCGACGCCGCCCATGCGGTGCGCGTCCTCCGTCGCTTCCTGGACGACGACGTCCATGATATCGTCGTGGGTGATGATGCCGACCATGCGATTCTGGTCGTCGAGGACGGGGATCGCGATCAAGTCGAACTGGGCCATGCGCTTGGCGATGGTGTCGCGGTCGTCACTGGCGCGGACCGACTCGACTTTTTCCTCCATCAGATCGCGAATCAGCGCATGCCGAGCCGCCAGGATCAGGTCGCGCAAGGAGAGCACGCCCATGAGCCGATGCTGTTCGTCGAGCACGAAGATGTAATAGATCGTCTCGCTTTCCGGCGCTTGCAAGCGCAGGCGGTCGAGCGCCTCGGACGCCGTCAGGTGCGGCGGCAGCCAGGCGTAATCGGTCGTCATCAAGGCGCCGGCCGTGTTTTCCACCTGCCGAGCCAGCATCGCAATGTCGCGCCGATCCGCTTCATCGACGAGCCGCAGCAAGCTCCCCGCAACGCGCGGCATCAGGCGGCGCAGCAGGTCGCCGCGATCGTCGTGCGACATCTCCTTGATGAGCTGGGCCATGTGCTCCGGGACGGTCCCCTCGACCATCAGCACCTGCCAGTCGATCGGAAAATATTCGAAGATCGCTGCCTGATGCTTGATGCTGGTGTGCTTGAGAAACCGCCAGACCTGATCGGGCGGCAGGTCGGCGGCCAGCGCGTCGGCCGCCGTGGCGGGATGGAGCGTCTCTCAGAACTCCTTCATGCCCGCGGCATCGTTTTCTTGCAGCAGAAACTTCACTTCGGGGCTGAACAATGCGTGAGGCATGGGGGTATCCTGATTGCCGCTTGCGGCTTGGCGATTGCTACGCCGCAAGCGGCAGGTTATTTGATGTCGTTCAACACGTTATCAATCAATCGCGTCGCGCCGAAATAGACAGCGAGCGCTAGCAGCACGCGTCCCTTCAAGCGATCCATCGGCTGCAGCGAGTCGAAATCCACGATCGCGACGTAATCGATCCGCGCTCCCGGCGTCGCGTCGAGCATCGCGCGGGCCAGGCGAAGCAACGGCTCGGCACTCCGCTCGCCCGCGTCGATCCGTTCCCGCAGCGCCTGCAGCGTTCGAATCAGGGCAGTCGCGTTTGCCCGCTGCGCCGCGTCGAGATAGACGTTGCGCGAACTCAGCGCCAGGCCGTCGGGCTCACGCACGATCGGGCAAACCTCGATCTCCACCGGGAGGTCGAGGTCCGTCGCCATCTGCATCAGGATCCGCGCTTGCTGGGCGTCCTTCTGGCCGAAATAGGCGACGTCGGGCTGCACGATGTTGAACAGCTTGAGGACGACGGTCGCCACGCCGCGAAAGTGCCCCGGCCGCGACGCGCCGCACAGCACATTCTGCAAGTCGCCCACCTCGACAAACGTCTTGAACGATGGAGAATACATGATCTCGGGCGTCGGATGGAAGACGAGATCGACATTTTCCGCGGTGCAGATCTCGACATCCTTTTCGAATGGCCGCGGATAACGAGCGAGGTCCTCGTTCGGTCCGAATTGCGTCGGATTGACGAAGATCGATACGGCGACGAAGCCGGTCTCCGCCCGGGCCGCGCGGATCAAGCTGACATGCCCGGCGTGCAAGGCGCCCATCGTCGGCACGAGGCCGATGCGCTTGCCCTGCGTGCGCGCGATCGCGACCGCGCGGCGCGTCTCGTCCACCGTTCTCGTGATGAGGGGGCCCGCCATCGAATCTCCTCACGGGGTCTGCTTCGCCAGGACCATTTCCAGATACGAACGCGGTTCGCTCACCGACAATCCCAGGTCGCGCGCCACGGCCATGAGCACCGCCTCGGCGCGCTGCCGATCGCTCGGCTCGGCAACGATCTCCACCTCGACGAATCGGCCCAGCGTCTCGACCTCATCGCAGCACACTTGCAGGTTGAACCCGTCGCGTGCGAACTCGTGGATGGTGCGCCGCTTTTTGACGACTGCCGTGGGCCGATAGCCGAGATGCTGCACCAACTTGCAAAACTGATCGGCAGCATGCACGCCCGGCTCGATCGCGATTTCGATCTCGGTGCGTGTCTTCGCCGGGCCTGCTTGCTTGGGACCTTTGTACGTCAAGCGATTCTGCGCGCCGATGCAGCGGAGCCGAAACGCCTCGTCGGTCTTGCCGAAGTCGCGGTCCGGAGCGTTGAAGTAATGGTCGGCTTCGTCGATCGTCGGCTGCACCTTCGCGTGCCAGTTCGACAAGCGCTGCACGATCGGTACAAAGTCGGCGACGGGAAACTTCAATTCGATTTCGAGCATCATCGTCCTCACATAGCCGCCGGTTTACCGGCGCTGCGGCCGCCGGCAAGCCGGCGGCTATATGCGCAACACTTTCCCTTGTGTAGAATTAAGGTAATTCGCGCCGAGCATCCAGACGTTTCATCAAGATTTCACGAGGAGCGCATGAGCGACTTTCACTCGGTCTGCAAGATTCAGGAGCTGCAGGAAGGCCAGGGCAAGACCATCGCCATCGGACACAAGCTCATCGCGCTCTTCCTGATCGACGGGACCGTCAACGCCATCGACGACACCTGCCCGCACATGGGCGCCTCGCTCAGCGGCGGGTATCTCGAAAACGGCATCGTCACCTGCCCCTGGCATGCCTGGCGCTTCCGCGTGACCGACGGCACCTGGGCCGACAACCCGCGCATCAAGATCGGCTGCCATCAAGTTCGCGTCGTCGGAGATGACGTGCAAGTGCAAATCGCCAGCCCGGAGAAACGCACATGAAAACCTATTTACGTAACGCACTCCTCTTCGCCGCTAGCGGCTTGGCGTTCGCGTGGCCGTTCGGCGATGTAACCTCTCAAACCGGAAAGGTCGTGCCGAAGCTCGAGCCGATTGCCGAGACGCGGCTCCTGATGGAGGCGATCGCCCACGCCAACTTCCGCGGCCTCGAACGCAATCTCACCAAGAAGGAGATCGACGAGCAATCATGGGTCTTCGCCCGCGGCCAGGCGCTCTTGATCGCGGAGACTGCCAACCTGCTCATGCTGCGTCCGCCGAAGAATCAAGGGGAGGCCGTCTGGTTCGAGCGCAGCATGGACCTCCGCAAGCAGGCGATGCTGACAGCCCAGGAGGTCGCCAAGAAGGACGTCGAGCGAAGCAAAGCGTCGCTGCGTTCGCTGGCCGCCAGTTGCAACCGGTGTCATCAGAGCTTCCGCGTGCCGATCGAGATCGCGCCGTTCCAGCAGCCCGACGCGCCGCCGCTGCGCAAAGTGGTGCACGTCGAGAATTGACAGCGACGCGAGTTTTCGTGGTGCGGGCGGCTCGCCTGCACGTCCTCTCAGTCAACGAGCGACATGTGCAGGCGAGCCGCCCGCACCACGAACTTCACTCACACTTCAGGCTCTGACCGCTTCTCAAGTCGCATAGACAATATTCGATATTTCGCATATAGTGTTGCAATTGCGTTCGGCCGATGGGGGCGTCCCGTGAAGACTGCCATGCAGGATCATCTGCGCCGCTTCAAGGCTGGTATCTTCCAGGCCCTGGCCCATCCCACGCGCATCGCCATGATCGAGTTGCTGCGCGATGAAGGCGAGGTTCCCGTCAGCCGCATCTACGAGCAGCTCGGCCTCGAACAGGCCAACGCCTCGCAGCACCTCGCCATCTTGCGGGCCAAGCAAATCGTCGTCGGCCGCAAGGAGGGGAACCAGGTTTTCTATTCGTTGCGCGATTCGATCATCGGCAAGGTGCTCAACCTGATGCGTCAGTATTTCCAGGCTCACCTGAACGAGGCGCTCGAGCTGCTCAAGGATTTCAACCTGGAAGAAGGCGGACAAAAATAACCACCCGGGCCTGGGTGCGATCAACGGGAGACGGCAAGTGCAACTGACGGTACGGCAAGTGAGCGGGTTCCTGAGCGTTACGGAAGCCACGATCGTGCGCTGGATACGGCAGCGCGGACTGCCGGCCCAGCATGTCGGCGGGCAGTATCGCTTTCACCGCGCGGAACTTCTCGAATGGGCGACGGCCAACCAGATCAAGGTGTCGCCGGAGATGTTCGACGATCAGGACGATGACGATGAGCCGATGCCGGGGCTGGCGGCAGCTTTGGAAGCGGGCGGCATCCATTACGGACTGAAAGACTCGACCAAGGAAGTGGCCATGCGTGCCCTGGTTGGCGTGCTCCCCTTGCCCGACGGGATCGATCGCGAGCTGCTGTTGCGCCTTTTCATGGCGCGGGAAGCGGCGGCGTCCACGGGGATCGGCGACGGCATCGCCCTGCCGCACGTGCGCAATCCGATCGTCCTGAACGTCGAACACCCGATGGTCACCCTGGCGTTTCTGGAACGGCCCGTGGATTTCGGCGCGCTCGATGGCAAGCCGGTACACGTGCTGTTCTCCCTGGTCTGCCCGACGACGCGGAGCCATCTGCAAATGCTGGCCCGGCTGTCGTACGTGCTTCACGATCCAGCGTTTCGCGAGGTCGTCGTCCGCGGCGGCGCCAAAGAGAAAATCCTGGCGCAGGCCCGGCGCGTGGAGGCGGCCCTTTCGTCCGACGGGAACGGCGGCAGAAAGGCGGCGCCGTAGCCATGGATGTGCTGCTCGTCGCGAGGACCGTCGGACGCTCCTGCGTAGCCTCGGGCTGGTCGCCATCGTGGATTGGTTGCCGGCTCCAAGGCAGCTCGACCAGGGCAGATGCTTTTGCAAATACGGGCTTGGGCGCCTGGTGAAGAGACGGCGCAGGCATATGAGCGCTTGCCGGCGCCACCGCCACTGACGCTCGCGCGGTCGCCGTGGATTGGCGGGGCTCCGGCGCGTCGACCGGGCCGCCGAGGCCCTGCGGCCCTCTGTCGGCCCCGGGCGGCAGAGATGCTTCAATCG
>JACQFG010000350.1 GCA_016200155.1 Planctomycetota bacterium
ATTTGCCGCAACGTCCAGCAAGTCAATCGGTTGCAACGAGGAGGGGAAATTCCACATGGAATTCCCCTCGTCAGTAGCCCGCGGCACAGCCGTCCTTGCGAGCTTCGGAGCCGCCGTGGAGCATGCCGGTGCGTGGGTCGATGAGGATGGCCTGGTAGCCGCCGCCGTTGCCCAGGACGACATTGACATGATGCCCGCGCCGTTCGAGGTCGCGCAGGACGCTGACGGGGATGCCGCGTTCGGCCTTGATCGCGCCGCCCTTGGGATCGCCGGGTTTGCCGGTCGGCGTGGGCGAACCTTCGTGCTCGATGCGCGGGGCCTCGCCGGCTTCCTGTACGTTCATGGCGAAGTCGAGCATGTTGACCAGCACCTGCACGTGGCCCTGGGCCTGATAATCGCCGCCCATGACGCCGAAGACGAGGTAGGGCTTGTCGTCCTTGGTCACCATTGCCGGGATGATCGTGTGGAACGGACGCTTGTGCGGTTCGAGGCGGTTGAGGTGCTTGTCGTCGAGGGAGAACAGGTTGCCGCGGTTTTGCAGAGCGAAGCCGAGATCGCCGGGCACGTGATGGCTGCCGAAGCCGTGATAGTTGCTCTGGATGAACGACACGCAGTTGCGATCCTTGTCGACGACGCACAGATAGATGGTGTCGCTGGTCGCCAGCTTCGGATCGCCGGCCGGATGATCGGTGCGAGCCTTGTTCATATCGATCAGCTTGCGGCGCTTCTCGGCGTAAGGCATCGAGATCAGCTCGGCCGTCGGCAGCTTGACGAAGTCGGGATCGGCGTAGAAGCGGGCCCGATCGGCATAGGCGAGTTTCTTTGCCTCGACGAACAGGTGCCAGTAATCCGCCGACTCCGGGCCCATCTTCTTGAGGTTGTAGCCGGACAGAATGTTGAGCATCTGCAAGACCGCGATCCCCTGTCCCGGCGGCGGCAGCTCCCAGATCTGATAGCCCCGATACGTCGTGCTCACCGGCTCGACACACGTCGAAGTGTGATTCGTGAAATCCTTGAGCGTGAACAGGCCGTCCACCTTGTCCGAATAGGCGACAATCTTCTTGGCGATGGCCCCCTTGTAGAAGACCTGCGGCCCATCGTCGGCGATCGCCTGATACACGCGGCCAAGATTCGGGTTCTTGAACACATCGCCGGCCTTCGGCGCCTTGCCGTCAGGGAAATAGGTCGCCAACGCATCAGGCGACTTGTTGAGCTTCGTCTTGTACTTGGCCCACGAGCCGGCAATGACCTCCGTCACCGGGAAGCCGTCGTTGGCATACTCGATCGTCGGGGCAAGGATGACCTTCAACGGCAGCTTGCCGAACTTCTTGTGCAGCTCGCCCCAGCCTGACACGCAACCGGGAACCGACCACGACAGCGGGCCGTATTCGGGAATCTCCTTCAGCTTTTGCTGCTTGAAGTAATCGCGCGTCGCGTTGTAGGGCGCTCGGCCGCTGGCGTTGAGGCCGTACAGCTTCTGCGTCTTGGCGTCCCAAACGATGGCGAACAGATCGCCGCCAATGCCGCACGACATCGGCTCCATCAATCCGAGCGCAGCGTCGGCCGCGATGGCCGCGTCGATGGCCGAGCCCCCTTTGCGCAGCACGTCGAGCCCGATCTGCGTCGCCAGCGCCTGGCTCGTCGCGATCATGCCGTTCTTGGCCATGACAACCGAACGGCCCGTCTGATACGGCTGCGGCGTGAGACGACTGGTCATGGGTCGATCCTGACTGCGCGCAACGGCGCCGCAAGTGAAAATCACGACGGCGCCGATTGCAATCGATCGGAACATCATGGGACACCACGAGAATAGCATGCACCTGATCGGGGACGCGGCGACACGGATGGCATACGGAAGCGCCGCCCAAGAAAAAAGGACTCGCCGCGAATCGCTGCGAGTCCTCACTACCGAAGGTGGGACTTGAACCCACACCCCCTTGCGGGGACCGGATTTTGAGTCCGGCGCGTCTGCCATTCCGCCACTTCGGCCCATTGGGCAGTATTGCAATTTACGACATTGGCAAATGATGGGCAAGCCTTTTTGCGACAGCCCAACCCGATGATGCTCGGCACGTCTTTTCCTAAGATAGCTGCCGATCCCATGGACAGGACCAGCCACGATGAAGACCCTTGCTGAATTTCGCGATGTCTACCACACGCCGTTGCTCGATCTACTCTTTCGCGCGGCTCAGGTGCACCGGCAGCATCATGAGCCCGCCGACATTCAGCGGTGCGTCCTGCTGAGCATCAAGACCGGCGGCTGTCCCGAGGATTGCGGTTATTGCGCTCAGAGTGCTCGCTACAAGACCGGTGTCGAGGCAACGCCGCTCATGACGTTAGAGCAGGTGCGCGAGAAAGCGGCACGGGCGAAGGACCTCGGTGCATCGCGATTTTGCATGGGGACCGCCTGGCGCGAAGTCAAAGACGGGCCGCAGTTCGACGAGGTGCTCGCCATGGTTCGCACGGTGCGCGACCTAGGCATGGAAGCGTGCGTCACGCTCGGCATGTTGACTGTTGACCAGGCACAACAACTCGCGGATGCGGGGCTGACGGCGTACAACCACAACCTTGATACCTCGCGCGAATTCTATCCGACGATCGTTTCGACGCGGACCTACGACGATCGGCTGCGCACTCTGCAAGCTGTGCAGAACGCCGGCATCGCGGTCTGCTGCGGCGGTATCATCGGCATGGGCGAAACCGAGGACGATCGGCTGCGGCTCCTCGTCGAGCTGGCGAATCTGGAAAAAACACCCGAGAGCGTGCCGATCAATTGCCTGACGCCGATTGCCGGCACGCCGCTCGCCGATGTCGAGCCGGTTGAGCCGCTCGAACTGGTGCGCTTGATTGCAACGGCGCGGCTCGCGTTTCCGAAGGCGCGGGTTCGCCTGAGCGCGGGCCGCGATCGCATGAGCCGGGAGCTGCAGGTGTTGTGCTTCATGGCGGGGGCGAACTCGATCTTCTTCGGCGACAAGTTGTTGACGGCGCCGAACCCGTCGGCCGAGGGGGACGCGGAACTCTTCCGGGCCATGGGTTTGCCCGAGCCTTGCGTGAGCATGTCATGAGCGTATTCGAACGCTGGGAACGAGACCTGGATCAGCTCAAGACGGAAGGCCGGCATCGCACCTTGATCGCGCCGGCCGGCATCGATTTCTCTTCCAACGATTACCTCGGCTACAGCAAGCGCACCTGGCGAGCCGGGAGCGTGCCCGACTGGAGTTCTGACCTTTGTCGCAGCGGCACCGCGTCGCGGCTGTTGCGTGGCCACCATCCGATCTGGGATGAGGTTGAATCCGCGCTGGCGGCATGGCATGGCGCCGAAGCTGTGCTGATGATGACCAGCGGTTACGCCGCCAACGAGGGCCTGCTCAGTACCGTGGCGACGGCAGGCGATACCGTTTTTTCCGATCAGTGCAATCACGCATCGATCATCGACGGTCTGCGGCTGAGCCGGGCCGACAAGGTCGTCTTCACGCACAACAACCTGAAGGAGCTGGAAGCCCAGTTGCGCCGGCGCGTTCACCGGCGGAATGCGTCCGAAGCCTGGTTCATCGTCACGGAGTCACTGTTCGGCATGGAAGGCGACATCGCGCCGTTATGTCAAATGGCCGAATTGAGCGAGCGATTTCAGGCGCACCTGATCGTCGATGAGGCCCATGCGACGGGTTGCTTCGGTCCGGTCGGCAGCGGCCTTGTCGACGCCATGGACGTGCGCGGCCGCGTCCTGGCAACGGTCCACACCGGCGGCAAGGCGCTCGCCGTTCCCGGCGCCTACATCGCGGGTTCGAAGCTGCTCAAGGACCTGCTCGTCAATCGCTGCCGGCATCTGATCTACACGACCGCCCTGCCGCCTCTGATCGGTTCGTGGTGGCTCGACATGCTGCCAGCGGTCCAGATCGACGAAACCGCGCGCCGCGCATTGCGTGCGGCGACACAATTTTTTCGCGAGGAATTATCGGAGAGGAACATCGCGACAAGCGGAGCGGGCTGCATCGTGCCGATCCTGCTGGGCGCCGACGCGGCCGCCGTCGAGGCTGCACGTCAATTGCAAGAGGCAGGCTTCGACGTCCGCGCCATCCGTCCGCCGTCGGTTGCCGAGGGGACGGCCCGGCTGCGGATCTCGATCCATGCGGATCATGAGCCGGCGGTGTTGCGGCAGTTGGCGGATTCATTGTCGACTTTTGCGTGACCGGGCAAATGTCAGAGATCCTTCGCTTCGAGCCACCCACCATCCTAGACTCTTGCGATGAGCCGGTA
>JACQFG010000351.1 GCA_016200155.1 Planctomycetota bacterium
CGCGGCGATGCTGAGCGCCGAGTTGCCGCGCGAGCAGTTGCTGCGGATGCTGCGCGCCCAGGAGGGCCAGGTGCTGCGCGTGCCGATTGGGAAGAAACAACAGGAGGGCAAGTGATGCCGAAGAAAACCGTGCGCCGAGGAAGCCTGGTGGACTACATCGCCGAGGTTCTGAAAAATGCTGTCTATGAAAAAGGGGAGCAGCTCGATGTGATTATTGCGGAGGCGCCCGATCTTCCGGGCTGCGTAACGCAAGGAGCTTCGGTTGAGGAAGCTCGCGAGAACCTCGTTGACGCCGTGGAGGTTTGGCTGATGTCGGGATTGCGCAGCGGCGAGGACCCGCCCGTGGTGAACGGCTGCCGTTTGGCGATCACGGGCATCATTCCCCGCCCAACAGCGCCATCAATATCACGACGATGATCAGCGCCATCAAGCACCCATACGCCGCCGCAACGTTCACATTCCCTTCCGCTTCGCCGAGCCCGAGGTGCGGCCCCAGGCCGTGCCAGAGCACGAAACCGGCCGGCACGCAGACGATGCCGAACAGCCACAGCTGCCAGATCGGAGCGCCGTGGCGCAGGAGATCGCCCGCATCGCCGACGTTGTCGATCGAGCCGATCCCGATATACGCTCCGTTCGCGATCAGGCAGAATCCTGCGAAGAACCGCAGCAGATACCAGACCGGCGCCCGGGCCAGTTCCGTGCCGATCCACGCGAGCAGCGGCACGATGACGCCGAACAACGGTCCCGCCCAGACGACGAACAGCGGCCGCGGGTTGACGGACAGATCGGTTCGCGAGATAGTCAACGGATGCAGCACGACTCGGGCTACGGTGCCGCCGGTGAGCCAGGCGCCAAGGACGTGGCCCGATTCGTGGACGACCATCATCACGAACCAGGAGAGTGCCAGCGTCGAGACGATCAGAACGGTCTGGTGCAGAGGTTTCATGACATCGGCGGATCGGGTTGCTTCGCCAAACGGCGCACCTGGCTTATGGTCATGTCCAGCAGCTCCGAGATCTCCTTGGCAGACATACCTTTTGCTAGACATTTTCGCACAGTCCTGGCGTCCGCAAGCTTCCGGCCTTCCTCGCGGCCTTCCCGGTTGGCCTCTTGCCAGACTTTGCTCTTGCGCAGATCGTGCAATTGAAACATCGTTCGCATCTCCTCGCGGTCAAGCTCCGTAAAACGGCGGAGCAGTACCTCTTCCACCAATTCTATCGCCTTCCTGCCGAGTTCGCTATCGGTAACTTCGAGTTCGGCTTTGAAGACGAGCCTCCGCACGATGCCTTTGACCTCTTCGTCAGGCGCCGACAACAACCTCAACAAACTCAAACCCAGCGGCGCATCCGCCGGCAAGACGAGTTCATCCAGGTAAATGCGTTTGACGTGCGGTGAACGCAGCAGGTCCTCATACGGACCGAGCGCCTTCGGCTCTGCATTGTTTCAAGACACCGGCGGCTCCTGGCCCACCACGAACGGCAGCGTCAGGCCCTTCTGGTCCTGGTACTTGCCCTTCTTGTCGGCGTAGCTCTTCTCGCAGATCGCGTCGGCCCGATGAAACAGGATCTGCGCGATGCCTTCGTTGGCGTAGACCTTTGCGGGCTGCGGCGTCGTGTTGCTGATCTCGATGGTGATCTTGCCGCGCCATTCGGGTTCGAGCGGCGTGACGTTGACGATGATGCCGCAGCGGGCGTAGGTCGATTTGCCCAGGCAGACGGCGAGCACGTCGCGCGGGATCTCGAAGTATTCGACCGTTTCCGCGAGGGCGAAGCTGTTGGGCGGGATGATGCACGAATCGCCTTCCATGTCGACGAAGGCGTTCGGCGTGAACTGCTTCGGATCGATGACGGCGCCGTAGACGTTGGTGAAGACCTTGAAATGCCGGCCGACGCGGACGTCGTAGCCGTAGCTGGAGACGCCGAAGGAGACGACGCCCTGGCGCAGCGACTCCTCGGCGAAGGGAACGATCTTGATGTCCTTGCGAATCTGCCAATCCGCGAGCAAACCCATGTGCGTCCTCCGAAAAATCATCACAAAATCATGGTCACAAAATCATGAAGCCCGCTGCGTGATGATTTTGTGATCTCCGCGTGGTTTCCCTTCCAGTGTATTCGCGAAGTTCGCGTTTGGCTTTCGCGGGTGAATCGCCTAAAACAGTTTTGCGGGCTCCGCACGATCGGGTGTGGTCTAACCGAGTGGCCGTTTCAACTCGAGACATGCCATGCGCCTCTCCAAATTTGCATTGGTTCTGACGTTCCTTGTCTTTGGCGGCGCGGCCCGGGCACAGGACGAGCCCGATCTGCGCAAGGCGGCGTTCGCGCTCGAAAAGGCGATGGAGAAGCTGATCGAGCAGAACGAAGCGTCGATCGCCTGCGTCCTGGTGTCGCGGTCCGAGCTGTATCAGGAATTCGGCCAGGGGCCCGACAAGGATCGGCCCGGCAAGCTCGGCAGCTTCGATGTGGCGGCATTCCGAGCCCACGCACGTTTTTTCGGACTCACCGAGGCCAAGCAGAAACAGTATCCCAAGCTGCTCGACTTCAACAACCCGGCCTATTTGCCCCGCGCGTTCGGCAGCGGCGTCGTCATCGATGCCGAGGGGCTGATCCTGACGAACTATCACGTCGTTCAGGACGCGACGAAGATTTTCGTGCGGCTTCCCGGCGGCAAGAGCAGCTATGCGGATATCCACGCGGCCGACCCGCGCAGCGATCTGGCGGTGCTGAAGCTGCTGAATTCGACCGTCTTGCCCCTCAAGGCGATCACGCTCGGAGACGCCGACAAGCTCAAACGCGGGCATTTCGTGCTGACGCTGGCCAACCCGTTTGCCGTCGGCTTTCGCGACGGCCAGCCCAGCGCGTCGTACGGCATCCTCAGCAACATTCGCCGACGGGCCGCTTCGACGCTCAAGGAAGAGGATCGCGTCAAGCCGTTCCAGTATTATGCCACGCTCCTGCAAACCGACACGCATGTGCAGCAAGGCAGCAGCGGCGGGGCGGTGCTCAACCTGTCGGGCGAGATGGTCGGCCTGATCACGTCCGTGGCGGCGCTGCAGGGAGTCGATGCTCCCGGCGGGTTCGCCATCCCCGTCAACTCGGCCGTGCGCCGCATCATCGACGTCCTCAAACGCGGCGAAGAAGTCGATTACGGCTTCCTCGGCGTCGCCTTCGAGAACGCCAACGACAAGCGCGGCGCCAAGCTCACCAGCGTCGGTCCGGGCTCTCCCGCCGACGTCGACGGCAGGCTCAAACGCGATGACGTCCTCCTTGCCGTCAACGATCACGCGATCAGCGAGGGGGACGACATTTACACGTCCATCGGCATCCACCTGGCAGGCGAGAAGGTCAAGCTGCACGTCCGCCGCGGCGCCGAGGAGTTCGACGCGCACGTCACCCTCGCCAAGCTGCACGTCCCCGGCAAACGCATCGTATCCTCGCTGGGCGCCCGGCCGTACTTCCGCGGCATGCGTGTCGACTACACCAGCCTCCTCGCCCAGCAGTCGCCCGGGTACACGCCGAAGGGCGTCATGATCAGCGATGTGCAGCCCAAGACCAACGCGGACGTCGCTAACTTAAAGACCGGCGACGTCGTCACGCACGTCAATGGCACGGCGGTCACGTCGCCGAAGACGTTTTATCAGGCGGTCGCAAACCTTCAGGGGCCGATCGACTTGACGCTGCACAACCTCCCCCAGATGAATCCGCCCGTCGTCGTTCGATTGAAGTGAGCAACCATGCGCTACGCGATTTGCAATGAAACGTTCGAAGGCTGGGACCACGCGCGCATCTGCGCGACCGTCGCCGAGCTGGGCTACACCGGCCTGGAGATGGCGCCGTTCACGCTGGCGTCGCGCATCACCGATGTCACGCTGGCCCAGCGGCATAAGCTGCGGCAGGAAGCCGAGGCTGCCGGCGTGCGCATCATCGGCCTGCACTGGCTGCTCGCCAAGACCGAGGGCTTGATGCTGACCTCGCCGGACGTCGAGGTTCGCGAACGCACCGCCGATTACCTCGTCGAGCTGGCCAAAGCTTGCCGCGACATGGGCGGCGACCTGATGGTGTTCGGCTCTCCCGCGCAACGCCGCATCCCGGCCGGAGCGACGCGCGCCCAGGCCGTCGATCACGCGGTGGACACGTTTCGCCGGGCGGTGGCGGGGGTCGCGGACGCCGGCGTGCGTCTGTGCCTGGAGCCGCTCGCCCCGACCGAAGCCGACTTTATCCAAACGGCGGCCGAAGCGTGCGAGATCCTCGATCACATCGATCATCCGAACTTCGTCCTGCATCTCGACGTCAAGGCGATGAGTTCCGAGAAGACGCCGATCCCGGAGCTGATCAAGAAGCACGCCGCCGTCACCGGCCACTTCCACGCCAACGACGCCAATCGCCGCGGCCCGGGCTTCGGCCACGTCGATTTCGTGCCGATCTTCAAGGCATTGAAAGACACGAACTACGCCGGCTGGGTGTCGGTCGAGGTGTTCGACTACACCCCCGACCCGGTGACGATCGCGCGCGAGAGCATTCGCTACATGCGCGAGTGCGAAGCCCGACTCCCCGTTTAGCGCCCGCGCGGCCCCTTGAAACGGAGCATCCCCAAATGCAACGATTCCTGCTCCTCTGTGTCACGTTTGCCTTCACGGGGCCAGCGCTTCAGGCTCAACCACTCCTCGTCGGCTTCGGCGAAAGCAATGTCACGCCCGATCCTGCCAAGAAGGATGTCTGGCTCGCCGGCTTCGGCAAGGGACGCAAGGCGACGAAGATCCACGACCCGCTCATGGCCCGCGCCGTCGTCCTCGCCCACGACAAGCAGAAGATCGCGATCGTCTCCGTCGATGTCGTCGGGCTGTTCCATGACGTCGCCGTCAGCGTCCGCAAGCAACTTCCCGGGTTTACTTACGTTCTCGTTTCCAGCACGCACAACCACGAAGGCCCCGACACGATGGGGCTGTGGGGCGAGAACCTCTTCGCCAGCGGCATCGATCCCGACTACATGAAGGCGCTAGAAGCCGGCATCGTCAAGGCGATCCAGGATGCCGACAAGGGCAAGAAGGAGGTCACCGCCGTCATCGGCGCCGCCAACGCGCCGGATCTGTTGCACGATGGCCGGGAGCCGTATGTCAAGCACGATGAGCTCGTCGTGCTGCGCTTCCAGAATTCGCGCAAGATCACCACCGGCATCGTCGTCCAGTGGAACTGCCACCCCGAGACGTTGAGCAGCAAGAACACCGAGATCAGTGCCGATTACGTCGGCTACACCGTTGAACATCTGAAGAAGAAACACGACTGCCCTGTCGTCTACCTGACCGGCACCGTCGGCGGCCTGATGACGTCGCTGCGCGTCGAGGTCAAGGACGATCAGGGCAAGGCGCTCGCCGACGGCACCTTCGAGAAGACCGAGCGCTACGGACAGCTCGTCGGCAAGCTCGCGGACAAGGCGCTCGCGGCCGCCAAGCCGGTCAAGCTGACGCCGTTCGAGGTCCGCACCAAGTCGTTCTTCATGCCGATCGACAATGCGTTCTACGTGCTCGGCTTCAACCTCGGCGTCCTGAAACGCGACGGTTATCTGTGGAAAGGCGATCCGCTCAAGGCGGACCCGGTGGGCCCGAAGCCCGATCCGAAGGCGCGCATGGCGATCAAGTCGGAGGTCGGCTGGATCAAGCTCGGCGACCTGGAAATCGCGGCGATCCCCGGCGAGATCTATCCGGAGCTGGTGCTATCCAAGGTGCAAGACCCGCCCGACAAGGGGGCCGACTATCCCGATGCCGCGATCGAGCCGGGCATCTACGCCCAGATGAAGTCGAAACACCGCATGATCGTCGGCCTGGCCAACGACGAGATCGGCTACATCATCCCGAAGCGCCAGTGGGACGCGAAGGCCCCGTTCTGCTATGGCCGCAAGAAGGCCCAGTACGGCGAGGAGAACAGCCTCGGCCCGGAGACGGCGCCGATCCTGTGCGAGATGTTCCGCAGCGTGGCGGAGCGGAAGTGAGCGTTTTCGTCTTGGCCGCAGGTCTGGCGATGTCGATAATAGAGCAGAGGATTGGAGACTTGTCAGGAGCGAAGAAATGTCCACGATTACCGCTGACCGCAAGATGAAGTCCTTGTTGAGCGGTGTAATTGGCGCCGCCGAGATCCGCGACGCCGACGGCACCTTGCTGGGCGTCTATACTCCGACGTCAACCACGGCCGACGAGGTCAGGAAGCTGTTCGACCTCAAGAAGGCGCGTAAGGCCTTGGCCCGCGAGAGGGACCAGGGGCGGCCTCTTCGAGAGATTCTGAATCGTCTCAAAGCAAAGGAGAAACGCGCGCCGTCGATAATGCAGGGGAAAGGAGATTCGCAATGGAACTGACAGGCGTGATCAACAACGGCGCCGTGGTTTTCGACCAGCCGTGCGGTATTCCCGATGGCACGAAAGTCACCGTGCGCATTGGCGACCTATCCAAAGAGCAACCCGCGCCTGCCACTCTCGGCAAGCGCTTGCTCAAACATGCTGGCACTGTAGCCGGACTTCCCGAGGATTTGGCTGAACAGCATGACCATTACCTGCACGGCACCCCCAAGCGATGAAAACCGTTTTCGCGGACACTTTCGTCTGGCTTGCTCTCGTGCATCCCAAGGATGCTTGGCATGAGCGCGCCAAGAACTTCCTGGACGAATTCTCCGGGCGCATTGTCACCACGGATTGGGTATTGATGGAATTGGCGGACGCGCTGGCCGGCAGCGAACAGGGACGACGAGAATTCGTCGCCCTTCGAGCCGACCTGCACAGCGATCCCGATGCAACGATTGTTCCAAGCGATTCCGAATTACTGCAGCAAGCGATCGATCTTTACCACGCTCGGCTCGACAAGCAATGGTCGCTAACCGATTGCACCTCGTTTGTCGTCATGCAACGCGAGGAAATCACGGAGGCGTTGACGGGCGACCATCATTTCGAACAAGCCGGGTTCGTGATTCTGCTGAAATAGAACTACGTCGGCTCCGTGGCAAACACGCGATCGTGCAGCGAAAGTGGAATGTGCGCTACGCTCGCGTTTTCAACGCCACAGGTCTTTCGCTCGGCGCCAGCGGTTCCGCGAACAAGTCCGTCGATTTCAGGTTCGTCGGCTTGCCGTCGAGCCAATTCCAGCGTGACGGCTCGGAGGGAAGTTCCATTTCGAGGTAAGAAACTTCTGTGCCTTCGCCGGGCCGTTTTTCTGCATCTTCGCAAAGCGTCAACTTGCGAACGCCCGCAAATACCCACTCCGCAGGTTCGCCGGCCCAGAGAAAGTCGTCCTCCTTGTCGCTTGCGTCCTGCTTGCCGCGCTCTTCGGCCTTGGCAAACGCCTCCTCCTCGGATTCCGCCTTGATGAGGATGATGTTCTCCCACACGGGGACCTTCGGCAACGGTTTGTGCTTTCGTCGCACATACATGACAATGTGAGCGGCATACCAGAGGCTCATGACCCGATCCCTCTCTTGCGTCATGCGGGTACCGGCTCCTTCGGCTCCGTCGCAAACACGCGGTCGTACGCCTTCAGCGCATTGCCGCCCAGACGTTCCGCCATCCGCCGATACGCGGGCCGGCGGTAGCCCCAGCCGTAGCGCGAACGCGGCGCTTGTTCCAACCAGTCGTACAGATGCACCCGGCACAGATCGTCAAAGTCGGCACGCGATAGATCGACCGGGCCGCCGGTGATGCGGTCGGTGAAGTGGTAGGTGTCGCCGTCGCCCATCGCGGCTTCGTCGAAGGTCTCGCGCAGCATTGCACAGTTCAGGTACGCCAGCTTCTCCGCGCGTTCGCCGATCAGGGCGCGGACGTCGATGCGCTGGTGCAATTCGAGCTTGAAGCCCTGGAACTTCTGGGTGCCGTAGATCGAGTGGAACATGCCGGCCTGGCAGATTTCCTCGGTGCAGCCTTCGGACTCCATGAGCCGATAGACGTTGACGAGGTGGCCGAGATACGTCTTCTCGGTGTGCGGCACCTTCTCGATGCCGAGCTTGACGAGGAATTCGGTGAGCTGGTGGTAGCTGGATGGCATGGCGTGATCCTCCCCTGGTTCTCGATTATCATAGGGGAGATCGCGGGGCGAGCCACGGGGTTAATCCCCGTGGTATGGTCCACGGTCCACGGGGATTAACCCCGTGGCTCGCTGTCACGGCCCCGCGGGTCCGACGTCGAGCGGCCGGGCCTTGGGCAGCGACAGGTCAACCTTGATCTTGTCGAAGGTGACCGCCTCGCCGACGTTGCCGGCCAGGTCGACGGCCTCGATGCGCAGGTAGAACTGGAACGGCAAACCGTCGGGCATCTTCCAGACGTGCTTGCCGGTGTTGGCGAGGCGATCGGCGACCGTCTTCCACGGGCCTTCGCGGTCCTCGGCAAACGACAGGCGGATCGGATGGCTGCCGAAGTTTTTGTCGCGGGCGTTCCAGCCGACGGTCAGCTTGCCCTTGTCGACGCCGTGGCCGACGTGCACATCGAGAATCTGCACGACCGGCTTGGTGATGTCGACCTCGATCCAGAACTGCGGCTTCTCGCCGGGGTGCGGCGGGCGTTCGCCGAGGCCGACGCCGCTCTTGGCGATGAGCGAGATGCCGTAAATGCCCTCGTCGGTGACCTCGAAGGGGAGCTTTTGCGAGTCGTTGGTCTCGTGCTGGCCGAGCTTGGTCCACGATCGGCCCTTGTAATGCGTGTACCAGAGTTCGATGACGGAGACGCCGGAGGGGCCGACGTCCTTGATGTCGTAGCTGAGGGCGATTTTCTTGGAGTTGACGAACTTGCGGTCGAGTGATTTGAGATCGTCGGTGCCGATGGGGTTGGCGAAGTTCGGTACTTGACCGCCACCGCCGCCGAGGCTGACGTGCGTCGTGTTCTCGCCGATATTGCCGGCCCGATCGCGCGCGCGGACACGCACCTCGACCTGGGCGCCGGTGTTCGGCGCCCAGTAGATCTGGCTGGCGCCGGCTTGCACAGCGAGCGGCACCCAGTTCGCGGCCCCGACGATGCGATACTCCACGCGCACGGCGTCCGGCAAGGCGGTGTCGAGGTTGTCGTCCTGAATCGTCCAGTTCACGCCGACCTCGGTCTGCCGGGCCGGCAGCGGCTGCACGCGCACCGTCGGCGCAAGCGTATCGACGATCACCTTCAGGTTCGTCTGCAGCTTGTCCACGCCCGGCGGCAGCGCGTTGCCCTGGTCGTCGATCGTTTGCACGTCGAAGCAATAGAACCCATCTTGCGCTGCACTGAAGCGGAAGTGCTTCTCCTCCGGCATTGCGGTGGACGTGAGCTTCCAGGTCTGGCCCTGATCGGTCGAGACGTAGAGCTTGACCTGCTTGACGTTGCCCTTGGTGTCGTTGAAGGGGATGCGGAACTGGCGATACTGGAAGAAGATGACGCCGGCCGCCGGGTCCTGGGCCTGTGCCGCGGACGGAACGAGCGTGCCGCACCACACGCTGATCAGGAGCACGGACAACTTCCGCATGGGAGCAAATCCAAAGAGAGCCCGGCAGACCTACACGTCCTTCATCATCGACGCGGCAATCCGCGGACTTGCGGGAACCATTCCCGATTGGGCAAACAAGGAGAATCACGCTGCGGGATATGACGATGGTGCGGAGGAAAACGGATTTCATATAGCCCGCCATTCATGGCGGGCAGTACCGACTCGCCCGCCATGAATGGCGGGCTATATGGCCAATCTCTACTTGGCCGGCACCGGCGTTGGCTTCGCCGGCGTCTCGACGGCTCGACTGGCGAACAGCCGGCCCGGCGCGGACAGGATCCACAGGGCTTCTTCCTTGCGCAGGAACGCCATGTTCATGACGAGCATCATGAGGGAGAAGGTCTTCAGGCCCATGAGCAGGCCGATACCGCCGTGCAGGAGGATGGCGGCGCCGAGGAAGGCCCAGCGCAGGCGCGGCCGCCAGACCAGGAACCCGTAGCCGATCTCAAAGACGAGCGTGAACAGGCCGCCGCCGGTCATGAAGGCATCGTAGAGCAGCTGGCGTTCGCCGATGAAGCGCAGGAACATCATGTAGAGTTCGAACTGCATCGGCGCGAATTCGTAGTTGCCCAAGGTAAACCAGATGGCGCTGCCGTTCCACCAGGTTTGCCCCTGCAGCTTCGACACGCCGGCGAAGAGATAGATGATGCACACGTGGATCTGCAACAGCCGAATCACCACGTTGGCGGCAACGCTCGGCGCCGCCGTCTCCGGCACCGGGTCGGCCGGGGCAAGGGCGCCGGGAACCGGCTGCTTCCACAGGCCGTACCACCAGGCCACGACGCCCGGCTTCGCGGTTACCCACCATTTTGCGATGAGCCGATCGATCGACCAGTTCGCGCCGCACGGGCCCATCATCAGGTAGAAGAGCAGGATCGTCATCATCGTATCGACGCCGAACAGGATCGACGGATTGCGATGGATGTAGCAAAGCGAGGCGAACCACATGACCGGCGCGGTGATGCGCGTGCAAAAACCGATCATGAAGAATATCGAAACGGCGATGATGATGCCGTGGACGACCGCCATCGCGGTCGGATCGATGACGTGGAACCAGAGCGAGAAGAGCGGCTGCCCCTTGGAGTACAGCCGGCGCGGATCGGCGCCCCACTTCTGAATGTAGTCGGCGATTTCCTTGGCTTCCTTGTCGTCCTTGGGAAACGCCGGCGGCGGAGCGCGCATGATTTTCGTGTACGCTTCGACATAATCCATCTCATCTTTCGTCTCGGGGATCCTCTTGAGCCCGTTGTTGCGCAGATCCATCTGATACGTCAGCCGGTATCGGTCCAGATAGTCAATCTCCGCATCGGTGGTCGGGTACGGCGGCGGCGGGAGGTTACCCCACTTCTTGCGATAGTCCTGCACGTAGCCCGTCTGAAACTCTCCCTTCGGCGGCGGCAGCACGCCCGCCTCGTTCCAGTGCAACGGCAGAAACATCACCGGAATATCGTCGATCCGATCGCGCTGCATCTGCAAATCGTGCCAGGCGTGGACGCCCATGAACTCCTGCAAACGAAAGCTGTACACGATCATCGTGTACACCACGATCATGCCGCACGAGATGCGGATCAACGCCAGCAGCGTCGGGTCCGCCGGCGCGAACCAGAACTGCTCCCACGAGCGCAGCCGGCGCGGCAGATAGTAGCTTTCTTGGGTCGGTGTGTTCATGATCGTTGTTTTCTCATGCCTGCCACGCGGCTTTGGTGCGAAATCGTAGGTCAGGCTTTCCAGCCTGACAG
>JACQFG010000352.1 GCA_016200155.1 Planctomycetota bacterium
TGAGCAGCGCACAGCCGGCAACCAGCGACAACGGATAAGCGAGCACAAAGCCGAGCGTGCCGGCGTAGATTCTCGTGAGCCAGCCCATGAACCCGGAGGCGGCCACATGACCCTGCGCGTCGGCCGTCTCCGCTCCACGACACGCTCATCACACAACTCTTGTGCCCACGGAGGCAGAGAAGTTCTCGACCAGTTGCCGGGTCCCAAATCCGCACCGTCTGGTCATTAGACCCGCTGACGACACGTCGGCCGTCACCGCTCCATCGCACGCCATTCACATAACCCTCGTGCCCGCGGAGACAGACAAGTTCCTTACCGCTGACCGCGTCCCAAACCCGCACCGTCTTGTCATTAGACCCGCTGACGAGGCGTCGGCCGTCGCCGCTCCACGACACGCTAGACACAGCGAACCAGTGACCACAGAGGCAGAGGAGTTGTTTTCCGCTGACTGCGTCCCACACCCTCACCGTGTGGTCCCAAGACCCGCTGACGAGACGTCGGTCGTCGCCGCTCCACGACGCACTATTCACACCGTCCTCGTGCCTGAGACAGAGGAGTTCGTGGCCTCTGGCCACGTCCCACACCCGCACTGTCTTGTCCCAAGACCCACTGACGAGGCGTCGGCCGTCGCCGCTCCACGACACGCTGCTCACGCCTCCTTCATGCCCGTGGAGGCAAAGGAGTTCTAGCCCGCTGTCCACGTCCCAAACCCGCACCGTCTTGTCCCGTGACCCGCTGACTATGCGTCGGCCGTCGCCGCTCCACGACACACACTCAACACAACTGGTGTGCCCGCGCAGGCAATGGAGTTGCTGACCGGTTGTCGAGTCCCAAACGCGCACCGTGTTGTCTTCCGACCCGCCGTTGTCGGCATCGCTCAGTTGGTCGAGGGCATCGAGGAATAGAACCAACGATTCCTTTTTTTCGGCGGCCGATTCGAAATGGGTCCGCAATTCCTTGATGCGGTCATTGACGTCGGCAGACAACTCATCCGGGCGCGGATTCCGTTGACGAAGCTCCTGGCAAAGACTGCCGAGCAAAGAGCGGAGATCGGACGCGCCCGGCGTGACGCCGAGGAAGCGAACGATCGGCTTCGACTCCGCGGCAATTTGTGCAGCCTTCGCCAGCAGCGCCGTCTTGCCGCTGCCGGACTCGCCGTGAATGACGAGCGGCTGGCGTGAATCGTTTTGCAGATACGCCGCGATCGCGTCGAGTTTGTCCTTTCGGCCTATGAACGATGCGGAGGCTCGCTCGGCGCCGAAGCGTTCATGTTCCTCCGTTTCGCGCTGCAGGGGCGTCGTGCTGCCGAACTCGTCCATTTGCCGACGGATGATGGGTTCGAGCGCGGCGTAGATGCGGCCGCACATTTCCCGCAGATGGTCGGTCGAAACATCAAGAACCGGTTCTCGTTGCAGCGGGACGTCATTGCATCGGATGATGTTTTTTTCGCCGAGGTGCTCGGTCAGTTTCGCCTTCAGATCGTCGAGCGGCTTCTGGTCCGCGTCAACAAAATCGTTCGCCTTCGTGAGATCGTCAAGCGTGCGAAAGAAGGCCAGCACATGCGCGTTCGCATCCGGAATCGCGAGGGCGCCGCGCCAGATTTCCTGCTCGGTGGCGGAGGCTTGAAAGCGAACGATGGACGGCAGCGGACCATCGGCCGGCGCGGCATTCCTGAAGCGCTCCGCCAGTTGCTCGGGCGGAAACGCCTTGTTGATGATCGACCACAGCGTACCCTGCACGTCGATCCAGGCCTGCGTGTCCTTGCCGGCGGCGTCTCGACCAACCTCGGATTTGCCGACGCGCGATTGCAAGACGTAGACGGCAGGCTTGCTGTTGTCATCACGAACATACCAGGCACGTAGCGTTGCCTCGGCTTTACCATTACCGCTCGCCGGGACGAGATCATCGAATTCTTGAATGGAAATCTCTTCGGGCAACGGATGCCAGCCGTAGCGATTGCCGAGCAGGATCAGGAAGTTGGGCTGCGGCGAGATATCCTGCGACCGGCGCAGTTCCTCGAAGCAGATGCGCATGGTGCGGTGATCGAGACTCGCCTCGGTGGGAACGCCCCAGCGCAGGTCGATTGCTTGAAACTGAAAGCCGCGACCGGCGCAAAGCGTCTCCAGCCGCTGGAAGGTGTCCCGTTGCAGCGCATCGCGTTCATGTTTCAGATCGGCGAACGTCGAGCTGACGAAGACGCGAATGACGGGCCGACGGCGGTGATTCTGGGCAGACATGGTTTCGTGCTCGCGAGAAGTAGACCAATGTGCGTTACTGTAACGGCACAAGAATGCGACCGCAAGCAAATATGCTGAGATCTCACTTCTTAGGAAGTGGAACCACGATGCTCGACGCAAACCGCCGATGGTGATGGATCGTATTCGTTGCCGCCACCGCATTCTTCGGGAACGCGATTGTGAGAGGCTTGCCGGTTTGCGGGTTCGGTTCATACAGCGGGGCGCCGGTGCTGGTGATGGTCACGCGGATGCGGTGGCCCTTGTTGAAGATCTGACTCAGCCAGCCCACGTCGAAGGCGACCTTGTAGATCTTGCCGGGCTCCATCAGCACCTCGCGGTCGAAGCTTTTACGATAGCGCAGCCGCCAAGGGTAGTCGATGATCAGGATCGATTTTCCGTCCGGATAGACATCGCTGACGCGGACGATCACGCCGGTGTCGTGCGCCGTGGATGAGACGTACAGCTCTGCCTTCACGCGGCCTGTCCACTCGATCGGCTTCTCCAGCGGCGCCGTCGTGAAGGTGCGCACCTCCGCTTGCTTTAAGGGCACCCCTCAAGGTGCTCCGATCTCGCCGCTGCTCGCCAACCTCTACATGCGTCGGTTCATCGTGGGCTGAAAGGTGCTTGGGCACGAGCGGAATCTTGGCGCACGACTGGTCAACTACGCGGACGACTTTGTGATCTGTTGTCGCGGCACTGCGGCCAAAGCAATGACCGTGATGCGGAACATGATGTCCCGGCTGAAATTGACCGTCAACGAAAAGAAGACGCGGACGTGTCGGTTGCCGGAAGAAACCTTCGATTTCCTGGGCTACACCATCGGCCGGTGCTACTCCCCGAAGACGGGCCGCGCCTACTTGGGCACGAAACCGTCGAGGACCAAGGTCCGTCGCATCTGCGACGCGATCTCGGAGCGCACCGGGCGACACACGACCTTGCTGTCAGCAGAGAAGCTGGTGGCACATCTCAACCGTATGTTGGTTGGTTGGGTAAACTACTTCTGCCTGGGGCCCGTCAGCCCGGCCTATCGAGCGATCCATCAGCACGTGCGTCGTCGGCTGCGTCAGTGGTTGTGTGCGAAGCACAAGGTCGCAAGCCGGGAAGTGGCACGCTTCCCCGACCATTACCTGTACCAGGTCTTGCGCATCGCAAGGCTAGCGCCTCGCACGAAGACCTTCTCGTGGGCGAAGGCATGATCCCTTGTCCGAGAGCCGGATGCGGGAAACCCGCCCGTCCGGTTCGACGAGCGAGAGGTAGAAACGGAGCATGGTGGGATAGTCTGGCACCGGCAACCGAAAGGGCCGGAAACTCGCATGGCCCACCTACACCGCCGCGCTACCTCTCGACTCTACTTCGCGGTTTTTCGACCTCCTCCCGATCTCCGTGCGCCCCTCGGCAAAACCTGGTGTCACAACGAACCTATCATTACCTTGACAGTCCATAAAAAAAACCGTGCCGCGCTGCGGTGAATCGGCGATTATGGTAGAGTAACCCTTTCAAGCATTCGCCAACCGGCTCGGTCGTCTGATTTTTCCTGGAGGAACCGGCGATGAAACGTGTCGTGCTGTTCACCATCGGTTTGGCATTGTGTACCAGTTCTGCTCGGGCCGACGCTCCAGGCAAAAAACCGGTCAAGCCCGTCGACCCAGCGGCACTGGCGGGGCGGATCGATGAGCTGCTGGAGAAGGACTGGAAAGCCAAGGGAATTCAACCTGCACCGCTGGCCGACGACGCCGAGTTCCTGCGCCGCGTTTACCTCGACCTGGCCGGGCGAATCCCGGCGGCGTTCGAGGTGCGCGACTTCCTGGCGAGCAAGCATGCCGACAAGCGTCAACGCGTCATCGATCGGCTGCTCGACGATCCTCTGTACGTGAATCACCTCGGCACCACCTGGCGGTCGATCCTGATGCCGCCCAGCAACAATCCGCAAGCATTTTATGCCGCCGGCTTCAAGGCCTGGCTCGACAGGCAAGTCAAGGAGAATACACCCTACGATCAGCTGGTCCGCGAGCTGTTGACGGCGCCGGTCGTGCTCGGCGCGAATGTGCGCGGGGCGCCGCCGGTCAACTTCAACGCGGCGTCGCCGGTCGGGTTCTTTATCGCCAACGAGCTGAAGCCGGAGAACGTGGCGGCGAGCGCGTCGCGGATCTTCCTGGGGGTGAAGCTCGAATGCGCCCAGTGCCATGATCATCCGTTCGCGAAATGGAAGCGCGACCAGTTCTGGCAATATGCGGCGTTCTTCTCGACCATGATGCAGTCGCCCGAGCGTGACGGGCGGACTCCGAACAAGCCTGGCCTGGGCAAGGAGATTCGCGTCCCGGGCACCGAGCGGACGGTGCAGGCAAAATTCCTCGATGGCAAAAAGCCGGAGTGGCAGGCGGGCGTCGAGTCGCGCGCCATCCTCGCCGATTGGATGACGTCGCCGCAGAATCCGTACTTCGCCCGCACCGCAGTCAATCGCCTGTGGGCCCACTGCTTCGGCCCCGGCATCATCGACCCCGTGGACGACGAGCCGAGCGAAGACAGCCCGATCAGCCATCCGCAGCTTCTTGGCGAGTTGACCGAGCAGTTCATCGCTCACAAGTACGACCTGAAGTTCGTACTGCGCGCCATCGTGTCGAGCCAGGCGTACCAGCGGACCAGCGCGGTGTCGCACAAGAGTCAGCTCGAAGCGCGGACGTTTGCCCGCATGCCGCTGAAGGGACTGACGCCGGAGCAGCTCTTCGACAGCCTGGCCCAGGCGACGGGATACATGGAAGCCGGCGTCGTTGGGCCGACGGGCCGCGGGGATCCGGGCAACAGTCCGCGTGCCGAGTTCCTCAATCGCTTCGCCGGGCAGCATAAGCGTGTCGAAAATCAAACGTCGATCCTGCAAGCGCTGATGTTCATGAACGGCAAGTTCATCGGCGACGCCACCATGGTCAGCCCGGCCTCTAGCGATTTTCGCGGCAAGATCCTCGATCGCGGGCAAACGCTTTCGGCCGTCACCGAGTTTCCGGGCTGGAACACCGACCAACGCATCGACGCCCTCTTCCTGGCGTCGCTGAGCCGATTGCCGCGCGCCGAGGAACGCGAGCGCTTTAGCGCATATGTCGATCGCGGCGGCGCCACCAAGGACCGCAAGCAAGCACTGGGCGACGTTTTCTTGGTATTGCTCAACAGCTCCGAGTTTAGCGTGAATCATTAGAAACAAGCCCAGGGGTGAGGTACTCCGAACCCCTGGGATCAAGCGATTATCCCAGGGGTTCGGAGTACCTCACCCCTGGGTCTGAGGAGGACGCGATGGCTGCTCCGATCCTGTCCCGACGTCAATTGCTGCAACTGTCGGCCGCCGGCGCCCTGGGCGTCTCGCAATCCGGCTGGTTCGAGGCGCTCGCCAATCAGACGGCGAACAACCCGCAGCGGCGCCGCTCCTGCATCCTGCTGTGGATGAACGGCGGCCCGAGCCAGATGGACACGTTCGATCTCAAGCCGGGCCACGCCAACGGCGGTCCGTTCCGCGCCGCCGACACCGCCGTCGCCGGGATCCGCATCAGCGAACACCTGCCGAAGATCGGTCAGCACATGCGCAACCTGGCCATCATCCGTTCGATGACGAGCCGCGAAGGCGATCACAATCGCGGCACCTTCTTCGGCCACACCGGCTACCTGCCGCAGGGTTCGATCCAGTATCCGACGATCGGCGCACTGCTCGCCAAGGAGCTGGGCCGGGCCGACAATCCGCTGCCGAATTTTGTGAGCATCGCCCCCTATGGCAGCAAGGGAGAGCAGAGCCCGCACAGCGCCGGCTTCCTTGGCCCCAATCACGCGCCACTGCTGATCGCCGAGCAGGCCGGGCGCGGCGTCGGCGGCAACTATGAGCAGGAGCTGCGCGTGCCGAACCTCGTGCCCGCAACGGGAGTCACCCGCGCCCAGGCGGATGCCCGCATCGACATGCTTCAGCGGATGGATCGCGACTTCGCGGCACGCAGTCCCGATGCGCCGGCGCAGAGTCATCGCTCGGCCATCGATCGCGCCGTGCGCCTGATGCGCAGCACGGCCGGGACCGCCTTCAACCTCGACGACGAGCCGGCCCAGAAGCGCGATGCCTATGGCCGCAACCTCTTCGGCCAGGGCTGCCTGTTGGCGCGCCGGCTCATCGAGCGCAACGTCCCGTTCGTCGAGGTCGGTTTCGGCAACTTCGCCGGCTCCCCCTTCGGCTGGGACACGCACACGCAGAACTTCACCGCCGTGCAGGGCCTCAGCGGCATCCTCAACGCCGCCTGGGGCACGCTCATGGATGACCTGCGCGACCGCGGCCTCCTGCAATCGACGCTGATCGTGTGGATGGGCGAGTTCGGCCGCACGCCGCGCATCAACAACAACCAGGGCCGCGATCACTATCCGAACGCCTGGACGACCGTTCTGGCGGGGGGCGGCATCCGCGGCGGCCGCGTCTTCGGCCGCACCAGCGCCGACGGCACGACCATCGAAGGGGAGCGTCCGGTCACCGTGCCCGATTTCCTCGCCACCGTGTGCCAGGCCCTCGGCGTTGATCCGTCCTTCCAGAATATGTCCAACGAAGGTCGGCCCATCCGCATCGCCGATGCGACGGCTCGTCCCGTCAACGAAATCATCGCCTGATCGATCCATCCGGGAGAGACGCCATGTACCGATTCCTCGTTGTCGCTGCTTGCGTCGTGGTTTGCCTGCCGTTGCCCGCGTCCGCCCAGCCGGCCCAGTCGGACGCGGTCGATCTGGCGTTCCTCGCGGAAGGCCGGCCGTATCTGCTGCGCATCCAGGTCAAGGTCGAGGGCAAATCCGTCGCGTCGATTCGCAACGACTATCTCAAGAAATGGTTCGATCACTTCGATCGCAACGGCGACGGCAAGCTCGACGCCAAGGAAATCGAACACGCGCCGACCGGGCCCGCCATGCTTCAGTTCATGCGCCCCGACTCATTTTTCGGCAAACCGCCGGGCAAGCAAGTCATGCGTTTGGCCGATTTCGTCAAGGATGCATCCGCCGGCGTGGGTTTCGCCGATTTCGTGCGCTACTACGACAAGCAAGGCGTTGCCGCCCTGCAGGTCAGCAGCGATCCGGCCGGCGCCTATTATCAGGAAGTGGACGACGCCTTGTTCAAGCTCCTCGATCGCAACGGCGATGGCAAGATCTCGAAGCAAGAGCTGGACGACGCATTCGATGTCCTCATGAAGCTCGACACCAACGATGACGAGTATGTCAGCGCCCAGGAAATTGTGCCGGGCATCAGCATTCCGTTTGGGCCCGGGGCGCCGATGAAGCCAGGCGCCGCGCCGCCGGCGCGGACCAATACTGCCTTTTACACGATCACCGGTGATGCCGATGCCGGCCTGGCGACTGCGCTGCTGGCGCGTTACGATGCGGACAAGAATGGCAAGCTCAGCCGCGCCGAGAGCGGTTTGCCCAAGGACGTTTTCGACCTGCTCGACGCCGACAAGAATGGCGACCTCGATGCCGCCGAGCTGGCCCACTGGCATCGCCGCCCTGCCGACTTCAACGGCACGGTCCATCTCGACAAGTCGTCGCGCGTCGAACTCGCGCCCGACAAGTTGCTCGTCAAGGCAATCACCCAGGTCGATGGCAACCCCGTCATTTCGCTGGCCAGCGCCCGCGTCCAGATCCTGGGCGAGAACGCCGTCCGCACCGTCGTGCCGGGTCGCGCCAACCAGTTTGTCAGCGCCTTTCGCCAGGCCGACACCAAGAAACGCGGTTACCTCGAACTCAAGGACGTGCAGATGGACCGCCAGCTGCAATTCCTGGCGCAGGTCTTCCCGATCGTCGATCGTGACGGCGACGGCAAGATCACCGAGAAGGAGCTGCAAGCCTTCGCCGATCTGCAAGCCGGCGGCGCCGATGGCTTTGCCTCGCTGTCAATCGCCGAGAGCGGCCGCAACCTCTTCAAGCTGCTCGACGCCAACGGCGACGGCCGGCTGTCGCCGCGCGAGCTGAAGAACGCCTGGACGCGCCTGTCCCATCTCGATGCCAACAAGGACGGCAGCATCGATCGATCGGAACTTGTTCGCCAGTTCCAGCTCACGGTCCGGCACGGGCCGACGAAAGGATTCGATCTCCGCAAGCCCGGCATGGACACCGCGTCGCCGCGCTCGGTGGTCAGCCCCAAGACGCCGCTCTGGTTCCGCAAGATGGACCGCAACGGCGACGGCGACGTCTCCCCGCGCGAGTTCCTCGGCACCCGCGAGGAGTTCAACCGCATCGACACCGACGGCGACGGCCTCATCAGCCCTGCCGAAGCGGAACAGTACGATCGAAAAATACGCACCGAAAAGTAGGTGTCTCCCCCGACTCGATCGACCAGACCTGCCAGCGCGACCCCCCTCGACCAGGGCAGCTGCCACTATGGCGATACGCCCGCCGTCTTTCGCCTGGAATTCGCGACCGATCCGCAGATTTCGCCGGACGGCAAGCGCGTCGTCTACGTCCGCAACTTCATGGACATCAAGAAGGATCGACGCCGGTCCAACTTGTGGATCATCAACGTCGATGGCAGCGAACACCGCGCGCTCACCAGCGGCGACGGCAATGATCGCTCGCCGCGCTGGTCTCCCGACAGCAAGCGCCTTCTCTACCTTTCGGCCGACAACGAACTCGTGTGCCGCTGGATGGACAAGGGAGACATCGGCCGCCTGGCCAAGCTGTCCGCCGAGCCGTTGGGAATCGCCTGGTCCCCGGACGGCAAGTCGATCGCGTTCACGATGCACGTCGCCCAGACGCCCAAGCCGTTCGTGAAACTGCCGACGCCGCCCAAGGGGGCCGAGTGGGCCGACCCGCCGGTGATGATCCGTTCCCTCAACTATCGTTTTGACGGCAAAGGCTACCTGAAGGAAGGCCATCATCACCTGTTCGTCCTTCCGGCGGACGGCGGCACGCCCAGGCAACTCACGTCGGGACCGCACGACCACGTTGGCGTTCCCGCCTGGACCCCCGACGGCAAGGCGATCCTTGTTACGGGCAACCGCCATCCCGATGCCGGACACGATCCGCTCAACACCGAGATCTACGAAGTCGACGTTGCCGACGGGTCGACAAAAGCCCTCACCAAACGCAAGGGCCCCGACAACAATCCCGTGGTCTCGCCCGACGGCAAACTGATCACCTACATCGGATTCGATGACAAGCAGCAAGGCTATCAAGTCACCCGCCTCTACGTCATGAACCGCGACGGCAGCGACCCGCGCCTTTTTCCCATGGCAAAGCTCGATCGCGATGTCAAGAATCCACGTTGGAGCAAGAACGGCGAGCTCTTCTTTCAGTTCGATGACGAAGGCAACACCAAGGTCGTCACGACGAAGTTCCCCGAAGTCCTGGCCGACAACGTCGGCGGCGCCACGCTCGACCGTCCCTACGCCAGCGGCTCCTATTCGGTGTCCGACGATGGCACGATCGCCTTCACGCAGACGTCGCCGCTCCATCCCGCTGAGGTCGCCGTTCTTACCGTCAAGGACAAACGGCCCACCCGCCTGACGAATCTGTCGGCAAGCCTCCTGGACCAGAAGAAGCTGGCGACCGTCGAGGAGATCCGCTACAAGTCGAGCCACGATGGCCGCGAGATCCACGGCTGGATCGTCAAACCTGCCGGCTTCGATGCGAAGAAGAAGTATCCGCTGATCCTGGAGATTCACGGCGGCCCGTTCGCCAACTACGGCCCGCGCTTCGCCGTTCAGATGCAGCTCTACGCCGCGGCCGGCTACGTCGTCTTCTACGCCAACCCGCGCGGCAGCACCAGCTACGGCCAGGAGTTCGGCAACCTGATCCACCACGCCTATCCGGGCCACGATTACGACGACCTGATGTCCGGCGTTGATGCCGTCATCGCGAAAGGCTACGTCGACAAGGACAACCTCTTCGTGACCGGCGGCTCCGGCGGCGGCGTCCTCACCGCATGGATCATCGGCAAGACGGGCCGCTTCCGCGCCGCCGTCGTCAGCAAGCCGGTCATCAACTGGTTCAGCTTCGTCCTGACCGCCGACATCTACGCCTTCTTCAACCGCTACTGGTTTCCCGGCCCACCCTGGGAGAACGCGGAACACTACCTGAAGCGCTCGCCGATCTCGCTCGTCGGCAACGTGACGACGCCGACAATGGTCATCACCGGCGACGTCGATCACCGCACGCCGATCAGCGAATCGGAACAGCTCTACCAGGCGCTGAAATTGCGCAAGATCGACGCTGCATTGGTGCGCATTCCGGGAGCGTCGCACGACATCGCCGCACGGCCGAGCCATCTGATCGCGCACACGGCGTATGTATTGCAGTGGTTCGAGACGCATCGGAAGAAATGATTTGCTGGTGAGTTACAGTGCATTACCCTAGGGACATGCCATACTCCGCCAGTAGCTCGTTCACCTTCTGTCGGACTTTGGCTTCGTTCATGCCCGTCGCTTGAAGCAGTGAAGCGTAATTGTCAACGGCACTTTGCAGATTAGGATGGGAGTGTCCGGTCTGGCGTGTGAAGTCTAGAAGGATTTCAACCATGCGCCGCATTAGCGGTTCGGCATCGCCCATCCGATTCGTGGTCCGCAACAACCGGGCCAGATTGTTGAGAGCTGTCGCCACATTTGGGTGATTCTTGCCGAATCTCATTTCGAAGATCGTCACGACACGGGTCATAAGCGGTTCGGCCTCGGCCAGGCGGTTCGTGGCCTTCAGCAACTGGGCCAGGTTGTTGAGAGCCATAGCTACTTCAGCGTGATCCTGGCCGAAACTCTGTTCGAAGATGTCGAGTGCCTGCCGCAGCGGTTGCTCGGCTTCGGACAGGCGGCCGGCGTCCTGCAACAATCCGGCCAAGTTGTTGAGATATCTGGCCACGTCGGGGTGTTTCTTGCCGAAACTCTTATCGACGATTGCAAGGGCCCGCCGAATAAGTGGCTCGGCCTCGGCCAGGCGATTCGTGGCTCGCAGCAAATCACGGAAAGTCAGAGGCTGTTCGCAAAGAGTTGATGAAGCGGCAGGAGAGTGCCCAGCGTCGTTACCTTGACGCAATCAAGGAACACGCCAAGGTCCGAAAGTTGCTTCCCGGCGCCGCCAAGGCCGCGAAGCCCAAATTGATCGATCCGTTGACCGACCTGCGCTTTCCCGCTGTGGCCGCCAACTCCAAGGACGAAACACTGGTGGCGGCGTTCACCGGTCCGGCAAGGGGCAACTCGATGGCTGATCCCCTCATGGCCGCCAAACCTGGGCAGCCGGAGCCGAACAGTTTCACACTTGACTTCCCGCGAATCTCCGCCGAGCACGAAGCCGACGCTCTCGTCAACGGCGTCGGCGTGATGAACTGACGAATGGGGTCCAACGCCGGCCACGAGCGTTGAACGGGCTGTGATGGAGCAGTAACCGCTTACTGGCAACTACTCCGCAGATCTGCGCGTTCGGCGGGCTTTCTTGACAGGATCGGCGCCCGCGCGACTGGCGCGGATGCGTTCCAGCAACGCCGACGCCGTTTCGTAGCCGCGGCCTTCGTGGCGGGCCAGCTCGGCTTCGGTGGGGACCAGTTCGCCGCGGAAGGCTTGGGCGAGGATGGCCTGCGTCAGTGTCTCGACACGCCGCGTTGCCGTCGCCAGTCGCTTCTCGATGCGGTCCGCCCGTGCCAACCAGGCTGCCGCTCAAACGAGTGAAGAGCAAGTCACCTTCATGCAGGTAGTTGTTTTCGTTTTCGCTCTCGTCCGACCTGAGATATCGAACGTCCTGAAGGTCCACGAATCCGGGCCGCACGCTGCTCGAACGTAAGACCGGAAAGACCGTCGCTTCGTTTTGTGGTGGTATGTTGGAACCGCTTCGGAGAGAGGTCATGAGTTCGTTGAATCGGACCCACTTCCATTTTTCTGGCAAATCGAATTCGCCGTCTAGGCCCGTCGCGGTTTGGGGCTCGGAGTCAGGGCTATGCAAACGCCAATTCGCGGTGAGTCGGCCGGAGCAGGCGGCGGCGAGGACGGATTGGCGGAAACGCTTCAAGAGCGCGGGAACCTTCGCCAGCCATTGCCGCGCGGCGTTCACGCGGGCCAACAGCGTCTCCACCTTCGCCACGATCCGCTTCTGCTCCGCCAGCGGCGGAAGGATCAACGGGATAGCGTTCATGGAACCTTGTGTCAGTTTTACCCGCGTCGTGCCGTTGACATGCCCGGCGAAGTCGAACGAGTCAAGGAAGTATTTAACGAACAGACTCGAGGTCAGAGTTGGGACGGCACGAAGGACGTGGGCGTGATTGTTTACCCATGATTTGCCCGTGATGATGTAGGCAATCGGTTTGGATTTGTCGAGAAACGGTGCGCCGTCCTCACCCAGAAGAACGATCTCTTCGTCGAAGATGTGAGAATCGATCCAACCAACCTGCCCCGTCGCTCCGTAGTAGGGAATCGGCCCTTGCCGGGTCTGTCGCTCATCGGAGTTCACGGGAATGCGCAATTTGTCGAGCACATCGACGCAGTTCTTGAGCGCCGTTGAGGTCCATCCTTCTGGCAATTCGCCGCGGTTTTCATCTTCGCTCATGCCTTGCCCCTGTTATCGAGCAGGGCAATGATCTTGTTCAACTCCTCGACCGCGCCTTGCAGTTCGCCGATGGCTTCGCTGGCCAACTCGTCGGGGTCGGGGAGGTCGTCGGTGTCTTCGAGCGAATCTTCCTTGAGCCATTTGAAGCCGTCGAGCTTGAACTGGCGCTCGCGCACCTCGGCGATCTTGAACTCACGCCAGCGGTCGTCCGGCGAATCGGCGGCGCGGCGGCGGGCGCGGCCCAGCGGATCGACGCCGAAGCATTGCTCGAAACCGTTGAAATGCTCCTCGGTCAGCGGGCGGTCTTTCTTCGTGATGCCGGGGACGTTGGTGCGGGCGTCGTAAATCCACACGGTCTTGGTCGGCGTCCCCTTGGTGAAGAAGACGACGTTCGCCTTGACCCCCTGGCTGTACGGCGTGAAGGTGCCGCGCGGCAGGCGGAGCACGGTGTGCAGGTCGCAATCCTCGGTAACGATCTTGAACACTTCGCCCGCTTGATCGGCGAAGAGGCAGTTGTCCGGCAGCACCACCGCGGCGCGGCCGCCGGGCCTCAGGATCGTGAGGATGTGCTGCACGAAGTTCAATTGCTTGTTCGATGTGCTGACCGTGAAATCGTCGCGGTCCGGCGCCTGGTTTGCCCCCTTGGTGCCGAAGGGCGGATTCGTCAGCACGACATCGAATCGGCGGCTGTCCGGCACTTCATAGATCGAATCGCCGAGCTTGATGTGCGGCTCCAGGCCGTGCAAGACGAGATTCATGAGGGCGAACCGGCGCGGCCGAGCGACCAGCTCCTGGCCGAAGTAGACGTCCTTCTTGACGCGCTTGGCGGTGTCGCGGTCGAGGGCGCCGTCTTTGGTCTGCTTCATGAGCCATTCGTAGGCAGCGACCAGGAATTCGACGGCGCCGCAAGCGGGATCGCAGATCGTGAAATCACGTTTGCCGCGCGGGTCCGGCTTCATGACGCGGACGATCGACCGGATGAGTTGCCGCGGAGTGAAGTATTGCCCCGCGCCTTTCTTGCCCTCGCTGGCGGCTTTTTCGAGCAAGCCTTCGTAAGCCTCGGCCTTGACATTGACGCCGAGCGCGGTCCATTCGGTTTCGTCGATGAGCGTGATGAGCCGTTTCAGGTTGACGGGATTGCTGAAGCGCGACTGCGCTCCGGCATAGATGTCGCCGATGAGCCCGGTTTCCTTGCCGAGTGTGCGGAGCAGGTCCACATACGAATCGGTCAGTTCGGTCCCGCTCTTCTCGCGCAGCGTCTGCCAACCGCAGCCCTTGGGCAACGTCAACGCGCGTTCGTCGGCCATCTTGAGAAAGAGCAGATACGTGATCTGCTCGATGTAGTCGCCGTAGTCGATGCCGTCGTGGCGAAGGGTGTGGCAGAAGCCCCAGAGTTTTTGGACGATGTCAGACATGGTTGCCATCAATCCGCAACTGATGTAGCCGAAATCGGGAGTTTTTGGTCGATTTCCTCCGCCAGTTTTTTCGCAGCGTCGCGGTCGCGGAGAATTCTACCACCGGCCGTCTTGATCTTCTCAATGGCGCGTTCCAGATCTTCCTGCATCGCGTCGAATTCGTCTTTGCTTTGATCCGTGAACGGTTCCTTCAGCTCATCGACGAGGAGGCAGTATTCCGTCGGCTTGTCATCGATCTTTGCCTCAACAAACCTAGGAAGGTGGTGAGCAATATACGGCAGGCGCTCGATTTCGTAGGAAGTCTCGCCAATCCGGTGAGCGACTTCGACTTTGTCCATGGCGAAAACGGCTCCGTTGTGCATTTGGCGATATGCCATCCAGAGGCGATCGTTGCCGATCGTAACGTGGGCATGCCGCTTCATGCCTCGATGAAGGAATTTGTGATCCTCGGCAAACTGCCGGAATACGCCGGTCGGACGATTTGCCGACTCAGGCGTTTCAGGTTCCGGTGGCGCCACCAGCCGCTGATAGAGCGATTCCAACAACTGATCGAAATTATCGATTTCGCGCGCGACCGTAAGCGGTCGGCTCAGTATGACCGTCTTGTCGCAAAGTTCCTGCAGGTGGGAGAAAAACTGCAGGGATGTTTTCTCGGGCTGGAACAGGGGAATCGCGTCGCCCAGAATCTCCTCATCGAGGAACCCGCGCCATCGCTTGAAGGTCGTGGTGTCGATGATCCCCTTCTTCGAGGCCTGGGTATTCAAGCGAAAGTCGATACGATCGATGCTTTGAAGGATAATGCCGATATTGATCGGCTCCATCCGAATTGCATCGGGCACGTAACGAATCAGGGCGTAACGGTAGTCAAACATGGCATTTCCCTCTCACGAAGGTAAACCTGTAAAGCAGGTCTTCCAGCGCCGGATATGCTCCAACAGATACCGTTTCCTTTTTACCAGGAACTCGGTGAGCCGATCCAACTCTGGTTTCGTCGGACAAGCTGCGCTGACTGGGGCGCGCAGAACGGCGCTTTGTATTACAAAATCGGGCAGTTGGCCGACGAGATTACACCATTTCTCGACAAGATTCCAGTCGGTCAGACATTGGCGGTAGTAATTCCCCTTGTGATCCATATCGAACAGCGCCGACAGTTCTTTTTCAACCGCTTCCAGGTGCTCGATCCCGGGTGTGATGCCAGCGTCGGCTCGATGGCGATAAAAGCATGCGTTGCCCTGATCGTAAAGCAGCAGCTTTCCGGATTCGTCAATCAAAAGATTGCGCCGTTGCGGGCCGAACGCTCGATCATTGTTTGCGATGAAAAGGTCGAAGACGATTGCCCCGTGTACTTCGTCGGGATGCGCCTGGACGTACTCAGCGAGGGCTTTGCTGCTTGCCGGCGGCGGATCCTGCATGCGCGGATCGCGGTTGACGCGTTGGATCAAAGCAAAGGTGTTTTCTCCTATGGTCTGAGTCAAACACGTCGGCACGTTCAAGCCGAGCATGATGCCCAAGTGGGTCCCGACCACTTCATTTACGACAGTATACGGGAACTTCTCGTTCGCACATTTGCCGATGAACTCGACGGCAAATCTTCGCTTGTCCCCCGACGCACCGCCAAGCGGATCGTCCGGCGTTTCCAGGATTTCCGTGACATACGGAGTTGCCACGAGTTGCTCCATACGGTCCCAATGTTCTTACGCGGCCATCGCTTCGTTCAGTTCTTTGATGATCGCTTCCAGCCTTTCGGCAAAGACGCGGTTGGCCTTGCCCCAGCCACCTTCCCGCGAAAAGATCGGGATCACGTCGAAGTCCTCGCGGTCAATGGATAGATTTTCTATCAAATGCGCCCGGATGCGGTCCAGCCAACATTGCTGTTCTTCGCTGAACGTGTGCCCTTGCATGATGCGGGCAAGGGCTCGGTCCACGCGCTCGGCGGCAGTCAGCAGCGGCTCTTCGTCCTTGGCGGCATGTTTCACCATTGAGATGATATCCACGAGGCTCTTGCCATACGCGGCGGCGTGGACCTTTTGCAGGTTGTCCACGGTGAAGCGTTCCTTCGTGGCGGCGAGCTGCGTGCGCAACTCACTCAAGGTGTCGGTGCCCCAATGCTGCGGGCGATCCAGCAGGATGCTAATCGCTTCGATCTGCGCCGGATTCTCCTTGACGAAGCGAGCGAAGGCGGCGAGATAGTCTTCGGGTTTGTACTCCTTGCCGTCTTCGCCGCGGATGAGCCAGGTCGAGGATACGGTATCGGTCGCGTCGATGGCTCTGGTGAAGGTCCGTTTCGCACGCGGGTAGTTTACCATGAGATCCTGGAAATTCGGACTACGAAGCAATTGCATCGCGGCGGTGAAGTCATCGGCCAGCTTCTTCGGCAGTTCACTTGCGTATTTCGCAAGATCGCCGGCGGGCACGTAGGCAGCGAACATCGCGCGGGCCTCGCTCGGCATTTCCTTGTCGATGCGTTGCAGCCGTCTCACCAGACAGCGGACGTTGTAGGCGCGATCGCGATTGTTCCAGATGTCGTCGATGATCTCGGCAATCGTCTTTGACGGCTTGTCCGGCGGATCGGCCGTGAAGGCCGAGGCATCCTTGAAATACTTGAGCAGCGTGCCATCGAAGCAATCGAAGACAACGAAATGCGATTTCGGCGGATCGAGGTCCTTGCAAAGGCGCGTGCCGCGTCCGAGCATTTGTTCCCAAAGAATGCGGCTCCTCACGGGGCGCAGGAAGACGATGAATTCCAGCGCGGGGATGTCGACACCGGTCGTGAGCATATCGACCGAGACGACGATTTTCGGATCTGGCCGATTGCGAAATTCACGGATACGCTGCAAAGGCCGATCGACCGTCGGGCTGCCCGTGATCTTCTGGACGAAGCTCTCGCCGCGGCCAAATACCTCGCGGCAAATCTTCACCAGCTCATCGGCATGCGACGTGTGAGGCAAATCGTTGGCGGCGAAGATCAGCGTCTTGGGGAAACGGCCGTAGGTCGCTTCGTGTTCCAGTGCGTATTTTTTGATCTCCTCGATAATGCGCCGATTCGATTCGGGTACGGTGACCTTGCGTTCCACTTCGGTCGTGTCGAACTGGCGTTCGTCTTCGAGCAGATCGAGCGTTTCGCTTCCGGTGTCGGGGTCGATCTGGCCAACTTGTTCGCCCTCCTTGAGGAAAACGCCGTTGATCCGAACATCGGACTTGATGCTGACGGCGTCGAAATCGACGAGGTAGCCCTCGCGGACGGCTCGCTCATATTCGTAGCGGTACACCACGTCCTTGAAGTAAGCTTTCGTGTGGGCCGCCGGCGTCGCGGTCAGGCCGATCTTGATGGCGTCGAAATGCTCCAGGGTGTTGCGCCAGACTGACAATTCGGCGGACGTATACCCGCGGTGACATTCGTCGGCGATGATGACATCGAAGGCGTGAATCGGGATGTCGAGCCGGTCGGCGTCGTCCTCGGCTTCATCGTCCCCTTGCTCGAACATTGCCTGGCGCCCGAAGAGGTTGATCGCCATGCGCTGAATCGTACAGACGTAGAGAAACGAATGGCTCGGCTGCGGCGCGAGCAGGTAGGCGGATGGCATGACCTTCGGGTCGAACTTCTCGCCTTCCTCCAGGTCCTCACGCCGGAATCGCTGACTGTAGACCTCGTATATCTTGTCGAACTTCAGGCCGGGCTCCGGCTCGAATGACGCGAAGGCGGTCACGGCCTGGGCGGCCAAGGCGCGACGGTCCACAAGGAACAGAATGCGTCGAGCAAGGCCAGATTTCATCAACCGATACGCCTGGTTGACCGTGGTGAAGGTCTTGCCGGTGCCGGTTGCCATTGCGACGAGCATCTGCCGTTTGCGATCGCGGATCGCTTGCTCGACGGCCGTATTCGCTTCGATCTGGTAGGGCCGAATCCAGCCATGGGCGTTCGGTATCTGCAACAGCTTCGCGCAAGCGGCATCGAATTGGTGCGCCAGCATTTCCTCCAGCGCCGCGGGCGTCGGCAGGTCCGCGATCTTGCGTGACAGATTCAGCTGGTGCCGAACGTCGTGAAACCAGATGACTTCACCATTCGTGGAGTAGAGAAACGGTACGCGAAACTCGCCGAAGGAAAGCGGGTTCACGGCGGTGCCGCGGGAATAGCGCTCGGCTTGTACCAGGACGTTCTGCGGACCGAGGCTAAGCTTCTTCGCTTCGACGATGCCGAGGATCCGGCCGTTGACGTAGAGAGCATAGTCGGCGGGGCCGGTATCCGTGGGAAATTCTTCCACGGCGTGCTTCGTACAAGCCGATAGAGGCCTGGTGGCATTGAATGGCACGATCTCCCAACCGAGCGAGCGCAGACGCGTGTCGATGCGTTTCTTGCGCGTCAGCCATTCACTTTCGTAGTTCAGATCGGGCATGGACATCTTTCACCGCAAGGCAATCACTTACGAAACAGTCTGCAACATACCTGAATGCTCGCAAAACGAAAGAGGCCAATGATTTTTCTTCACTGGCGGATTTCCCGCATCCGTCATGGCCGTTCCGCAGCCGTTGATTCGGAGCACTCGTGCCTTTGACGACGATGGCCGCTTTGCTCAGCGCAAACGGACAGCTCGATGATGGACAATCAGTAATTCGTCACTAACCCCGTGCTCTCGCGGCGAAATCAGTGAAAGTTGAGTAACTTGTCGCTGGTTCGATGCCGATCTGTGCCTGCGGAGCAAGTCTATTCTCTATTCAAACCTCGGCTCAGTCGCGAGCGGGATTTCAAAATTCCATTGATGTCAACCTGAAAAGTGCGGGGTAGAGGCGGGGTACGATAAAGATCTTCAAAAGGAAAGTGAAGTATCCCTCCAGAACCGACAGCCCAACCGCGGCGTTCCTCCGCCAAATTCGCGGCGTAACCAACATCGTCCCCTCGGACGCCAATTCGGCAACATTCGCCAAAAAATGCGACCAGAGCGAGGTAAAGGACAACAAGGAACGCGCGACCGAGCATTACCACAGAGCCGTCCAGTTACTTGATGCGACCAAGCCGAATGACCGGGTATTGAAACGATTCCGGGATGAAGCTCGGCAAGTGTTGATCGCGAACTTGCCGTAATTGTAATAACCCGCAACGCATGAAATTGGTGGTCGCTCCCCTTCGGTAGAAAAAATTACCGCAGGAAACCCGGTCGTGGAAAAGCAAAATCTTTAAGGATTTCGTTTTCCAGCGCTCCCAACCAGCGTTAGAATCCAATTTCGTTCATGGGCCCGCAGCGATCCCGCAAGCACTACGAGCCCACCTTGCCCATATCCTCCCAGAGGTCAGCCATGAAGTTCACGACATTTGTTCGCGTGCTGTTCGGACATCGCAAGGGCCGCACGATCTGCACGTCCAGGCGATGTCGGCCGGTGGTCGAAATGCTGGAGGACCGGCTGGCGCCGGCCCTTTTTGCCCCGGCCCAGAACTTTGCCGCGGGCGACGATCCGATCCGCATGACCGTGGGAGACTTCAACGGCGACGGCATCATGGACCTGGCCACCGTGCATTCCAGTGCGAGCGCTTTTGTCAATGTGCTCCTTGGCACAGGTAACGGCAATTTCATTACGGCGCCCGGCTCGCCATTTGCCGTTGGATTCGATGCGCGCGATTTGACCTCGGCGGACTTCAACGGTGACGGCCTGTCCGATCTTGCCGTCCCGATCTACTCCGGTGCGCCGGGCCGCGGCGTCCGCATTTTTCTGGCGACGGGCGGCGGCCAATTCGCCGAAGCGGCGGGGTCGCCCTTTGGCCTTCCGCACTACGTGGAATCCATCGCGACCGCAGACTTCAACAACGACGGCAAGGCCGACCTTGTCGTCAACAGCAGGGAAGGCGACCATTTTACCGACACGGTGAGCGTCCTTCTCGGCGACGGGGCGGGCGGCTTTGGCGGTCCCCTCAATCTTAACGTTGGATCGGCCCCCTATTCCTTGGCCGTGGCAGATTGCAATCGCGACGGCAAACAAGACGTCATCGTCGTAAACTCCTTTTCCAACGCAATCCATGTCTATCTCGGGGACGGTGCCGGCGGTTTCGGCAACGCCATCAATTCCGCGGTCCCGCTGGCGCCGTACCGGGTTGGAGTCGGCGACTTCAACCACGATGGCACTCCTGGCACGCAGGACGATGTCACGCAAATTCTGGTGGGAGACGGGACCGGCGCATTCACGCCGGCGCCGGGCGGCGCCAGTTTCGTCGGTGGGTCCAACGGGATTGTGGTTGGGGACTTCAACGGGGACGGCACACTGGACTTTGCCGCCGTTGGCACGTTCAGCGGTCCGGCCTTGGCGTTCGTGTACCTGGGTGACGGCAACCTTGGTTTCACTCCCGCTTCCGGAAATCCGTTTACCGTCGGCGGCAATCCTCGCGCCATCGTCGCGGCAGATTTCGACCGCGACGGCCGACTCGACTTCGCCACGGCCAACGGCGCCGACGACAACGTCAGCATCCTGCTCAACACACTGCCGCCGGACGTCCATTTGTCCTTCGCGTCCGCGGTCAATTTCAGCGCCGGCGATTTCCCCACCTTCGTCGCGACGGCAGACTTCAACCGCGACGGCCGAGACGACCTAGTCGTTGCCAATAGCAACTCCAATAACGTGAGCATCATGCTCGGTAACGGCAGCGGCGGCTTCCAGACGGCCGTCAACTACGGCGCAGGTTCAGGTCCCGTCTGGGTGGCGGTCGGCGATTTCAATCGCGACGGCAAGAAGGATCTCGCCGTCGCCAACCGATTCAGCGGCAACGTCAGCATCCTGCTCGGCAATGGCGACGGCACGTTTCAGGCTGCCGTCAATTATGGCGCCGGCAACGGTCCCATCTCTGTGGCCATCGGCGACTTCAATGCCGACGGCAGGTTCGATCTCGTCGTCGCCAACACGAACGGCGGCAACGTGAGCATCCTCCTGGGCAACGGCGACGGGACCTTTCAGACCGCCGTCAATTATGCCGCGAGCTTTATTCCCAGCTCGGTCGCTGTCGGAGATTTCAACGCCGACGGCAAGGCCGATCTCGCCGTTGCCGACGGCTGCAGCAACGTCAGCGTGCTGCTCGGCAATGGCAACGGAACCTTCCAGAACGCCGTAAACTACCCCACGGCGTCCGGCGCAACCTGTGTCGCCATCGGCGATTTCAACGCCGACGGCAAACCCGACCTCGCCGTCACGGCCCATGACAATTCCAGCGTGAGCATTCTGCTGGGCAACGGCAATGGCACCTTTCAGACTGCCGTCAATTATAGCGTGCGCCCCTTGCCCGAATCGATCCGGGTGGGCGATTTCAACGCCGACGGCAACTTGGACCTCGCCGTCGGCACGGTCAGCGATGTGAGCATTCTGCTGGGCCTTGGCAACGGCACCTTCGCAACTGCCATCAATTTCGCCGCGAGCGGGCAACCTTACGACCTGGCGCTGGGGGATTTCAACCGCGACGGCAAGACCGATATCGTCACCGCCAACAATGGCGGCAACAACGTGAGCCTTCTGCTCAACGACAGTCGGCGACAGCGACGACGGCAACCCCGCCAACGGCCTTACCCTGCGCGAAGCCATTCACCTCGCCAACGATGCGCCCGGCGGCAACACGATCCAGTTCAACCTCGGCGCAGGCGCCCACACCATCACTTTGTCAGGCGCCGAGCTGGCCATCACCGATGACTTGATCATCACGGGACCGGGAGCGAACCTGCTCACCATCGACGGCAATCTCGGTTCGCGCGTCTTCAATATCTCCGCGAGTCACACGGCCGAGATTTCGGGCATTACGCTGACGCGCGGCGCGACCACGGCCGGCGCCATTCGCAATGACGGGTCCCTCGAGGTTGCCGATTGCATTCTTTCCGGTAACACCGCCGGCGCGATAAGCAACGTCGGCATCATGACGATTTCCAATTCCACGCTGGCCAATAATTCCGCCGAAAATGGCGGGGCCATTGCCACTAATGGCACGCTGACCGTCGCCAACTGCACGTTCTCGGGCAACTCCGCCGTGAACGTCGGCGGCGCCATCGAGAACCAGGGGGCGGCAATCACAACCATCACCGGTTCAAGTTTTACGGGCAACTCCGCGCCTAGCGGCGCAGCCATCGCCAACGCGAACAGACTGACGGTAATCAGTTCCACCATCTCAGCCAACCAGGGCATAGGAATTCACACCTATACCGGCAGCGGGACCGTGACCGAGGTGATCGACAGCACCATCAACGGAAACGCGGGCAACGGCATCTTCAATGAAACCGGCTCCCTCACCGTCACGCGCAGCACGATCTCCGGCAACCAAAGCCCCACCGGCGGCGGCATCTTCGTGCGCGGCAACCTCAACATGGTCAACAGCACCGTTTCCGGCAACTCGACAACAGGCGGCGGCGGGGGCGGACTTGTCATCCAGGGTTCCAACAACTTCATCACCAACAGCACCATCACCAACAACTCGGCCGGCTTCAGCGGCGGCATGCACATCGACAGCAACGTCTCCCTCAAGAACACCATCGTTGCCGGCAACACTGCGGGCTCCGGCGACCCCAATCTGAACAGCAACTATGTCGAAACCGGACCCAATATCCTGAGCGGCAATGCCCTGCTCGGGCTGCTGCAGGGCAATGGCGGCCCGACCAAGACGCACGCACTCCTGTCCGGCAGCCCGGCCATCGACGCCGGCATAAACACCGGCGCCCCGGCGACCGACCAGCGCGGCGTATCTCGTCCCAAGGGATCGGCCGTTGACATCGGCGCCTTCGAAGTCGATCCCGACGTGACGACGCCGACGGCGGCGCTCGCCTCGGCCCCGACGGTCACTGCCGCCAATGCGGCCGGCAACAATCCGTACCTCTTCACGGTAACCTTCAGCGACAACACCGCCATCGATGTCAGCACGCTGGACAACAGTGACGTGATGGTGAGCGGTCCGAACAGCTTCAACCAGGCCGCGACGTTCGTGTCGGTCAGTCCCAGCGGCAACGGCACGCCACGGATCGCGACCTATCGCGTCACCAAGGCCTGGCTGCCCGGCGACAACGGCACGTACACGGTCGCTCTGCAGTCCAACCAGGTAAAGGACACAGCAGGCAACGCAGCAGCAGGCGGCGCCCTCGGAACGTTCCTGGTCGATCTGACGGCGCCCGTCGCGGCGCTGACTCACCCCCCAACGGTCAATATCGCCAACGCCGCCGGCAATAATCCGTACGTCTTCACCGTGACCTTCAGCGACAACACGGCCATCGACGTCGGCACGCTCGGCGACAGCGACATTGACGTGACCGGACCGAACAGCTTCAACCAGGCAGCCACATTTGACTCCGTCGACGTCAGCACGGACGGCACGCCGCGCGTCGTGAGGTATCGGTTCGCGAAGACCTGGACTGCCGCCGACAACGGCGCCTATACGATTTCTTTGCAGTCCAATCAGGTGAAGGACCCGGCAAGCAACCCCGCGGCCGCCGGCAGCCTCGGAACGTTCCTGGTGAACCTGACGGCACCCACGGCGGCGCTGGCCTCGGCCCCGAACGTCAATGCCGCCGGTAACCCCAGCAATAATCCCTACACTTTCATGGTTACGTTCAGCGACGACACGGCCATCGACGTCGGCACGCTGGACAACACCGATGTCGTCGTGACCGGTCCGAACAGCTTCAACCAGGCGGCGACTTTTGTGTCGGTCAGTCCCAGCGGCACCGGTACGCCCCGCACCGCGACCTACCAGTTCGCCAAGGCCTGGTCTGCCACCGACACCGGCACGTACACGATTGCTCTACAGTCCAACCAAGTGAAAGATACGGCAGGCAACCCCGCGGCCGCCGGCAGCCTGGGGACCTTTAGTGTCCTGCGCGCTCTCTTTGCCGACAACTTCAATCGCAACTCCAGCCCAACGCTCGGCGTGCCGTGGACGACGCCGTTCGGCGCGTTCGACGTCGTGGCCCCGGCGTTCGACGCAAACCTGGCCTATGCCCACGGCATTACTCTCAACACGAATCTCGCCACCCTTGCCGGACTCGTCGTCGCCGACGTCGATCTCTTTGCCGACGTCAACCTTGCGACCGGCGCCCAGTCCGGGCTCATCGCTCGCTTCGTCGATTTCAACAACTACTATGGCGCCACGATCACCAAGGAACCGACCGGACTCTTCACCGCCCGCCTCGTCAAGTTCGTCGGCGGCGGCTACACCGAGCTCGCCGTTTTCGAAAATACCGCGGCCTCCGGCAAGCTGCGCCTGCGCGTTTTCGGCAACACCTTGCAGATGTACTTCAACGACGTGCTGATCGGCGCCGCGATCGATTTCTCGCTCAACGCCGGCTCCGTCGGCATGCGCACCTTCGGCAACCTCGCGCAGCTTGACAACTTCCAGGTCTGGCCGATCACCACGACCATCGATCGCGTTGACCCGTTCACGCAACCCGACAACACCACGCTGAGCGATCCGTGGGTGCAGAGCGAAGGCTACTTCCGTACGATCAACAATCGTATCCAGGGGGGAGCGGCGGTCAATCGCGCCGTCATCCAGGCCGCGGTTGCGACCGACGTCGAGGTCCGCGCCAATATCGGCATCACAGGCAACGGCCACTTCGCCTCGCTGCTCGCACGCTACAACGGCGCGACCGATTCGTGGTATCAGGGAACCCTGGTCCGCGACACCAGCGGCACTCTCCAGGCGTATCTGTTCAAACGCAGCGCCGGCGTTTTCACCCAGATCGGCGGCTCGGCCAGCCTTACGAGCGTGACCGGCAATGTCAACGCCCGCCTGCTTGTCACCGGCGGCTTCCTCAAGCTCTTCATCAACGATGTGCTCATTCTCGATGGGTTCGATCCGGCGCTTGCCTCGGGCTCGGCCGGCATCCGCTCCGACAACTATGCCTTTTTCGACGACTTCAGCGTCCGTGCGGTGCGCACCGACTTGCCGTTCAGCGAGAACTTCAACAGCAGCGCCCTGAATCTGCCGTGGGCAACGCAAGCCGCGCCGTTCACGCTGAGCGGCGGCGGCGCGGCGCCGGCGACCGGCACGGTGTCGCTCGCCACCTTGGCCGGCGTCAATGCCGCCAACGCCGAGGTGCAGGCCGATATCGCCATCACCAATACCGGCGGCGTCGGTTCGCTGGTCCTTGGCTACAACGGACCGGGCAACGCCAACTACTACACCGCCGTGGTCTATCGGCAGCCGGGCAACATCCCCGCCACGCCGTTCTCACTTTACCTTTTCCGCAACGACGCCGGCAACTACGTGCAGCTCGGCGCCGAAATCAAGGTCGACACCATCACCGGCCCGATCCAATTCCGCCTGGCCGGCAATCAGCTCACGTTCCTCATGAACAGTGTCGTTCAGATCACCGCCGCCGACAATACGTACACCGGCGGCTCGGTCGGCATCCGCGGCTTCGTCAATGGTGCGAATGCCGGGACGGTCACCATCGATAACTTCAGCGCCAGCAATCTCAACTTCGTACCGTTCAACGACAGCTTCACCGCAGCGACGCTCGATCCGAACTGGCAAATCCGCGCAGGCGGTTTCACGAGCACTGCCGCCGGCAACGTCGGCAAGGCCAAGGGAACTACTGCATCCAACCACATGACCCTCGGCCGGCTTGACCTCGCCGACGTGGACGTAAACGCCACGATCAACGTTCCGAACATCAGCGGCAACTATGTCAACCTCACCGTGCGCGTCTCCAGCGGCGCCGATCCCGATTTCTATCTCGCTTCCGTCTACTGGACCGGTTCCCAGTTCAACGCCGACATCTTCAAGAAGATCGGCGCCACGTTCGTGCAACTTGGAACATCAACAATCGGCTCCGGCGCGGGGGTCTTGCGCTTCACGGCCGTCGGCGGGCAGTTGAAGCTCTACTTTGGCGGCGTCGCAAAATTGTCGGTGGTCGATTTCAGCCTGCGATCGGGCAGCGTCGGCGTACGCTCGCCGCTCGATCCGACCTTCGACGATTTTACCGTCGCGCAGGGATGAGCGATAGGTTCCCATCGTAGAGAAAGCGCTGACGCGAATTCGAGGAAAACCTCGGCGCAGCCTTCGGCCGCAACCAAACATCCACGAAAGTCACCAAGACCACGAAGAACTACGACCACCTGGGCCCTGACAATTCTGCTGTCGCATCACCGCCGAGTCGGTCGATCAAGGGTCGCTGTCGATCCCCACGGCGTTGCGTCCCATACGCGGATCGTTCGGTCCCAGCTCGCCGATATTACCGATTGGCCGTCGGGGGTGAACGTTGCCGTGGTCGAGCCGGCGACATGGCCGTTCAGCGTAATGATAAGGCGGCCGGTTCTCGGCTCCCAGATGCGCACCGTTCCATCGTCGCTAGTCGAAACCAATCGGCGCCCGTCGGGACTGAATGCGACGCTCGCCACCTTGCGTTGATGGCCCATGCCTACGGCGAGCTGCGCGCCGGTCTCGCTATCCCAGAAGCGGATGTTCGCATCGCGGCTCTCACCACCGGTTGCAATGATTTTCCCGTCCGGATGGAAAACTACGCTGCTGGCTCCCAGGTCCTTGTGGGGTTCCCAAGTTTTCAATTGTCGGAATGTCGCGAGATCCCAGATGCGGACGGTTCGATCGGTGGCGACGGAGGCCAGACGCGAGCCTTGCGGGTTGACGGCAACTCCGCGGACGTGGTGCTCGTGCTCGCGCCGGGTGTGCAAGTTCTTGCCGGTTGCTACGTCCCAGATCTTGATGGTGTGGTCGGTGCTGCCGGAGAAAAGCCGTTGGCTGTCCGGACTAAATGCTACGCCGTAGACTCGATGATCGTGACCTTTCAGCACCGCGGGCGTGGCACTGTCGGGGCGGCCTAGCTGAATGGTGTTGTCGTGCCGGCCGGCCGCCAGATGGTCCCCATTCGGGCTATAGGCAAGGCTCCAGACCGGTTCGTCGGTGGGCGCCGGCCATTGGTAGAGTTGGGCGCCACTGTCGCGGTTCAAGATCTCCACCTGGCCCGCGCCGTCGCCGAACGCAAGTTCCCGTTTGTTCGGATGCACCGCCAGAGCCGTCACGGATGTTTTGCCCCCGTGTCGCAAGTTGCGCGGCTCCTGGGCATCGCGCGAATTCCAGATTTTCACGAGCCCGCTGTCGTCGGTCACCGCCATCCTTTCGTCGGCGCCGAACGAAACGGCCGGCACGCTCCCGGGCAGCCGGACCGACGAGAATTCCGTGAAGTCTTGCCAATCCCACCGGCGCACGACCCCCAGGGAGCACGCCGCCGCCAACACCCGACCGTCCCGGCTGATCGCCATGGAGTTCACGCTGCCGCCGTTGGGGGCGAGCGTTCGCACCGCAACTCCAGTTTCGATGTTCCAGATGATGATCGAACCTTTGGTAGGCATCCGTGAGTCGATCATCGACGACCCGGCCGCAATGTGTACGCCATCGGGGTGAAAAGCGAGGCCGCGGATGGGCAGCTTGTGGCCCGTCAAGGTGCGGACGGCGGCGCTGGTTTCAAGGTTCCAGATTATTACGGACGCATCGTCGCTTGCGGAAATCAACAGCGGTTTGCGCGGATGGAACACCACGCCGGCAATCGGCTTCTTGTGTTCGGAAAAGTGATGTACCTGCTTGCCGTCGGAATTCCGCACATGAATGGACGATTGCCGATCGCCGAAGGCCAAAAGACGGCCGTCAGGGCTGTACGCCAGTGCCGTGACCGGCCCCGCATTCGTCTCGAAGGAACTCAACGGCTTGCCCGTATTCGCATCTCGGATGCAGATCTTTCCTGTTTCGTCTCCAATGGCGAGTCGTGCCTCCACCGGGTTCCAGGCGACACAAAAGACTCTGGCCGTGTCCGACAAAGACCAATTCGGTTGCCCTGTGGCGGCGTCAATGATTGCCAACCAAGCGTCTCCCCATGCAGCGACGTGTGTGCCCTTGGTAGAGAAGACGAGTCCATTGGCGGACAGGCCGTTTTGGTTGCAGACAACCGGCGCGCTGTGACACAGCCGATGCAGATAGTGCCACTCCCACCCGCGCAACGATTCCGGGCACTCTTTCAGCAACTCGGCAGCCCGATCAGCGTTATTGGCCTGAAACTCACGGTCGGCGAGCGCGATTTTGTCGAAATAAGACACTCCGGCCATTTCGTCCTTGAGCAGCTTTTCCTTGTTCAGGACCAGAGAAAGGTTGTTGGCGTGCTTCTCGGCCGTAGCACGGTGGTCATTCGCTTCCAGCCATTTCCAGGTCACCATGCCGAAGCCCGTGACGAACAACAGGATGGCCACACCCACGAGGGCGCTGAGGGTCTGATTGCGTCGAATCAACAGGCGCAGTCGTTCGGCGTTCGTCACGCGTTTGGCCTGGATCGGTCGGCCATCGAGGAAGCACTGCAAATCGCCGGCCAGAGCTTCGGAACTGGCGTAACGCTTGCCCGGATCCTTACGCAAACACTTGAGGCAAATGGTTTCGAGGTCGCCGGGCACATCCGCTGCGACCTGCGTTGGGCGTCGGGGTTCGACGTCTTGGATTGCCGCCAGTGCTTCGGGAATGGTGTCTCGTTCGATGGGCGGTCGGCCTGTCGTCAGCTCATACAGCATGGCGCCAAGCGCGTAAATATCCGAGCACGGACCAATCTCACGCACGCGCCCGCTAGCTTGCTCGGGTGCCATGTAAGTGACCGTGCCGAGAATCGCCCCAGTGTGGGTCTGGCCGGACATTTGTTGATAGTACTTGGCCAGGCCGAAGTCGGTGATCTTGGGTTCATTGCTATTGCTCACCATGAGCACGTTGGCGGGCTTCAGATCACGATGAACGATACCCTTGGCGTGGGCGTAATGGATCGCCCGGGCGAGACGTTCGATCACGATGGCGGCCAGGCGCGGAGATTTCTTTTGCTGGCGCCACCATGCGGCGAGGCTTTCGCCTTCGACGAATTCGAGCACGAGGTACGGTTGTCCCTCGATTTCGCCGAAATCATGGATGCCGACGATGTTGGGGTGCTGCAGTTTCGCCAAGGCGTCCGCTTCGGCGCGCATGCGCGCGTGTTCTTCGCGCCCGGCGGCTACCGGCGAGCGCAGCACTTTCACCGCCACCTTACGCTGGAGATGAATCTGGGTGGCCAAATACACGACCCCCATCGCGCCTTCGCCGAGCTTGTGTTGATCGCGGTTTGCGATGAGGCCATTTTCACGGAGTTAGGCAGGGCCAGGGAGAGTTGCCGGGCGAGGGGTTCGAGCAACGGCGTGTTCACTTGGCAGGCGGCTTGTCGGGGCCGCGATGCACGCGGTAGGATTTGCCTTTCAGCTTTACGATCGTGGCGCCGTCCACGACGCGATCCAATAAAGCCATCGCTAGCGGCGCGTCGCCGAGGTAGTCGGCCCAGGCCTCGAAGTCGATGTTCGTCACCAAGGCGGTGCTGACTCGTTGGCTGCGCGCGTCGATGATCTTGTACCACAAGCTGGCGGCTTGGGGACAGACAGCACGTTCGATGCGGTCGAAGCCAAACTCATCGATGATGAGCAAGTCGAACTTGGCATAGAAGCGGACGCGGTCGTGGATGGTGCGGTCTGCCAGCGCGGCCGTTAAATCTTCCAGAAGTTTGCCGCTGGTGATGTAGTGCACTTTGAATCCCACCGTACAGGCGGCTTGGCCGATGCTCTGGATCAGGTGACTTTTGCCGACGCCGCTTTGGCCGACGAAGACGAGGTTTTGATGGCGGCGCACGAAGTCACAGGTGGCGAGCGTCTCGATTTGGACACGGCTGATGGCGGGGTTGAAGTTCCAATCGAACTCGGCGAGCGGCTGGAGATCGCGGAAGCGGGCGTCCTTGATGCGCTTTTGCAAGCTGCGTTCACGGCGCAAACCAGCCTGATCGGCGAGTAAGCGATGGAGGAAGTCGAGGTGCGTGAGACCGGCGTCTTGAGCCTGCTGGAGGGCGGCGTCGAGTTGCTCGGCCGTCACGGGGATACGCAGCGTGGCGAAGTCGGCGAGGGTCTCGTCACGCCGGTTTGGAGGGGTCGCCGGTTGCGTCGAGTGGGTCTTGCGGTTTTTCTTCGGACGGCTCATCGGCGGATTCCTCGGGTAAGAGTAAATGCTGATAGTCGCTGGTCGGACGTGGACCGATGGATTCTTCGCGTAGACTGGGATCGAGCGTTTCACGATGGAGGTCGGCGAGTTCGTCGAGCAAAGGCTTCGGTCTGGCACAGGCGGTGAGGATGCGTCGGACCGCCGCCAAGGAGAAGGCGCCGAAGCGGACGGCGCGTTCCAGAGCTTGGTGCACATCGTCGCGTTGGTATTGGGCCACGAGCGCCAAGAGCTGCTGGGCTTGCAGCTTGCCTTGGATCTGTTTGGCGAGCAGACCGTCGAGGAACTGCACGGCAATCGGGCCGAGCTCGCCGAATCGCTGACGCAAGAGCAAGACGCGCTCGGCGGGATCGGCGGCGGGCTGGTGGCTCTTGAGCGTTTGCCGCGCGCCTTGCGTGGCGCGTGGCAACAGCGCATGCCGGGCAATCTCGTCGAGGCCGATCGAGTAGATGATGACTTCGCCCTCGGTGATGCGCACGGGCAGCACCTGGCCGATGTAGGACCAGGGCAGCGAGTAAAAGTTCAGCCGATGCGTGATGTAGCCTTCGACGTTGACATGGCGATATACAACCTGAGCGGTATCGAAGTCACACGTGGGCAGCGCCAGCAGGTGCAGTTGTTCGACAGCATGTCGCTGCAATGGTGATTCTTGGAAGTCACGTAAGACGCGCACGTCCGCGATGGTCGTCAGCCACTCGGCGGTTACTTCATTGAGATGCTCCAACGTCTCAAACGTGCGGCCGTTGAGCAAATTGGTTTCGACATAGAAGAATTGCCGTTCGACTTTGCCCTTGGTTTGCGGCCGGCGCACGCGGCAGGCCTGCGGACGGAAGCCGTAGTGCGTGGCGAAGGCGAGGAACTTGGGATTGTAGAACGCGCCGTCGGCGTCGTGGCGCAACACCACCGCTTTGAAGTTGTCGTACAGGCAAACGCGGGCGACGCCGCCCAGATGATGGAAGGCGTGGACATGCTCACGCAGGGTCGTCGGCAAGTCCATCGACTCGACGAAGTGCAGGTACTGCCGGCGCGAGTAGCTCAAGAGATAGCTGAAGAGGTAGACGCGCCGCCGGCCTTCACGCGCGAAGTCGATGTCGTAGACGCCATAGTCCATTTGCGCCTGCGCGCCTGGCCCGGTCTCAAAGCGCGGCACGGGTGCCGGCGCGCGGCGCGGACGGAGCAGCCCGATGCGCTGGCGCACCACCGTGTATCCGCCCGTGAAGCCGCGCGCACGCAGTTCTTGCAAGGCGCGCTCGGTGGTGAGATTCGGGT